>JAICSD010000022.1 GCA_025937075.1 Vicinamibacteria bacterium
GCGCCGATCCGCGATGAACTCTTCGATCGCGAGGCCGGCCCGGCGATCTACGTCCCTTCCGGACGGTTCTATCAGGCGATGACGAACATCCACGTGCGCGTCGCGCAGCCCGGAGCGGAAGCGGGCGTCCTGTCCTCGATGCGGCAGGAGCTTCGCTCCCTCGATCCGCGGCTTCCGCTCCTGCAGGCGACCACCATGGCGTCGTTCCACGATCGAAGCATCGAGCTGTGGGCGGTACGCGCGGGCGGCCGGTTGTTCCTCGTGTTCGGCCTTCTGGCCCTCTCGCTGGCCATCGTCGGCTTGTATGGCGTGAAGTCCTACGTGGTGTCGCAGCGCACGAAGGAAATCGGCGTACGCATGGCGCTCGGCGCCGATCGCGGCGCCGTGCTGCAGATGATGCTCAAGGAAGGCGCGGTGCTCGCCGGGATCGGCATTGCCATCGGTCTTCCGCTGGCAGCGGCCCTCGGGAAGCTGCTGAGCGCGATGCTCTACGACGTGAAGCCGCTGGACCCGATCGTCTTCGTCTCGGCGCCGGCCCTGCTCGCGCTCGCGGCGCTGATCGCGACCTGGATTCCCGCGCGGCGGGCCACAAGGGTGAGCCCGCTGGCGGCTCTGCGCTCATGACGGAGATCAACTACGCAACTTCACAATCTCCAACTGCTCAAGGGGCAATCGCTAGCAGTTGTCGCCTCGAGTAGTTGGCAGTTGCGAGGTTGTGTAATTATCGCCCGCCACCCTTCTGAGTCGCTTTCGACTTCGCCGGCTCGTAGAGCGGCGTGACATCGCGCCGCCCGCGCTCGAGATACGGCACGCCCTTCTCCATCCACTCCGGCTTCGGTTTGCCGAGCAGGTAGTAATCGAAGAACTCGTCGAGGTGGACGGTCCAGTACTTCTGGTTGTCGCGATCGCGCAGCCCGTGCTTCTCGCCGTTGAAGCTGAACATGTACGCCTCTTTCCCGAGGCGCCGCATCGCGCTGAAGAACTCGATGCCCTGATACCACGGCACCGCGTCGTCTTCGTCGTTGTGGATCGTGAGGTACGGCGTGTGAATCTTCTCGACCCAGAAGATCGGCGAGTTCTCGATGTACTGCAGCGGATCGACCCAGGGTGGCCCTCCGATGCGTGACTGCGTCTTCTCGTACTGGAACGCGCGTGACATGCCGGTGCCCCAGCGGATGCCGCCGTAGGCGCTGATCATGTCCGCAACCGACGCTCCGGCCTCGACGGCGCGGAACATGTCGGTCCGCGTAATCAGATACGTGATCTCGTACCCGCCCCAACTGTGTCCCTGAATCCCGATTCGCTTCGGGTCGATGAATCCTTTCGCCACGACCGACTGCACGGCCGGAATGACACACTTGAACGCGCTCTCGCCCGGATAGCCGGTGTCGTACACGATGTCGGGCTCGAGAACGACGTAGCCGTTGCTGACGTACCGCGTGATGTTGATGCTCGTCCCGGGCGACGGCGCGTGATACGAGTGCAGCCCGTTGGTCAGTTCCTCGTAGATGTAGACCATCAGCGGGTACTTCTTCGAGGGATCGAAGCCGTCCGGCTTGAACAGGACGCCGCGGAGCGGCTTGCCGTCGGCGTTCACGTAGTCGACGAGTTCAGCGGTGCCCCACGCGTACTGCGATTGCTGCGGGTTGGCGTCTGTCACCTTCTTCATGTTGGCGAAGCGGCCATCGCTCACCCACAGGTCCGGAAATTCTTCGAAGCGCGAGAGGCTGTAGACGAACACGTCGGCGTTCTTTGCTTTCGTCGGGCGGCCGAACTGCTTGTCGAGCATCACGATTTTCTCGGGGACTGCCGATCCGCCGAGTGACACGCGATAGAAGCCAGTCGCCTTGGTGCGGTCGTCAGTGGTGTCGAGCAGGAGCGGACGATTGGGCGGAATGCTCCGCTCGTCCGGATCGAGGCGCTGGTAGCGGAACACGAGGTTCTGTTGGCGTCCGGCGCCCTGCGTCACCATGTGTGCGCCGGTCCCGTCCGGTTTGACTTCCCAGATGTCGTACCGGTCGTATAGCAGGACGGATTTGTCTCCTTCCGTCCATCCAGCCACGCCGTACGGCGAGGGCTGACTCGGCGTGTCCCATGTTTCGTCTTCGAAGCTGACCTTCAGCCCGCGTGTGAGTGGAACCGCGGCGGTCGTTCCGACCTTCTGCGCGAACCACGCGCGGCTTTCGTCGGAGTACCAAAGGATGTAGTTGCCGCCGGGCGACAGCATCGGCGTGAAGTGCTGATGTGAGAGAACGCGTGTCTTCGCGCCCGTGTTCAGGTCGACGACGTACGCGTCGTTGTAGTCGCCGTCCCACGAGATGAGCTGCTGATACGGCACGTCCGACTCGCCGAGCGCCACCGGCGCACCGTCGGTCACGCGCAGGTCCGGCATCTCCGGGGACGCGAGCTGCATGAACTTGCGATCCTTCATCCGCACGACGGCCTGATAGCTGCGCTTCTTCTCTTCGTCAGCGCGGACGCGCTGCATCGGCTGGAGCAGCGGGTCCTTGTAGTTCCAGAGGTCGACCTTCACGGGATCAGGCGCATCTTCGGGCTGCGGAGCGGGAACAGGTGCGGTTCCGAAAAAGAGATTCGCGCCGTTCTTCGAGAACGACACTTTGCCGTTGTCGCTGACGCTCATGCCTCGCGGCATGCCGGCCGTCCGGGCGGTCACGAGCGCGGCAGCGTCGCGGCCGGCCGTCGTCCAGTAGTACAGCGTGAACGGACTGGGGTCGTTCCTGTAGTCGTCGCGATCGCTCACGAAGGCGAGCTGTGTGCCCGCCTCATCGAACGCGAAATCCTTGTAGTGGCCGATACCGCGGGCGAGCGGCGTCGTGCTGCCCTCTGCCGTGCGCACGAATGCGCCGTCGGCGTCGCCCGACTTCGAGGAGGTCCCGTACGCCAGCCTCGCGCCGTCCTTCGACCATGCGTATTCGACGACGTCGGGGATCGTCGTCGACGTGCCGGACGCAAGGTCGCGGAGGATCAGGTCAGTGCCCGGATCCTTTTTCTTCTCTTTCTTCTTCGGCGTGGCGGCGTCAGGCTCTTTCTTCTCCGCCTCTTTGTCGTCGTCTTTTTTCGCGGCGGCCTTTGCGGGCTCGAGGAGATACGCGACCGAACGAGAGCCGTCCTCGGAGACCTTGAAGCTCTTGACGCGGTCGGCGGTGAAGACCTGCCCGTCCGCCAGGGACATCACGCCCATGCCGCTCTTCGGCTGGTCCTCCGGCTTCTTCTTCTCTTTCTTCGCCTTGTCGAGGTCGGCCCGCGTCGGCGAGATGGCAAACACCACGAAGCGGCCGTCCGCCGTAATCACAGGAGACTTGCCGCGCGGCGCGCGGTACTCGGCGCCCGTTTTCAGGTTGCGCGCCACGAGCTCGCCGTCGGCTTCCTCGGGCACCAGCGCGTAAACGAGCCACGTCCCATCGCGCGAGAGCTGGGTGTTTTGAATCGAGCGCCACCCGTCGTACGCGTCGTACGAGAGCGGCCGTTTCTGCTGCGCCAAAGGGTGGGCAGCGGCAAGGACGGTAAGGACAACGGCAGCAGGGAGCCATCGAGGGCGTTGCGGCATGCGGAGATCATAGACAAGTCACGAAGGAGATCAACTACGCAACTGCACAACCTCCAACTACGCAAGGAAATCGGGTTTGCCATTGCCATCTTGAGTAGTTGGTAGTTGTGAGGTTGTGTAGTTATCGCTCGCGCCTGAAAGTCTCTGCACTCCCTGGTGCAGCAAAGCTGAATTGCTTTTTTCCAACTTGCGCCTGGACTTCGTAGCGCGCCCGCATCTGGAGGAAGTCGAGCCCGTCGCCCACGCGGCCTCGCGTCATCGGCGTGATCGTCGTCTGGTCGACGGAGAGCGTCAGCGTCGCCTGAATCGATTCTCCGGCCGCGCGGACGACGATGCGCGAGGGGCGTTCCGATCCGGGCGCGTTCGTCTCGTCGATCGTCGCATCGGTGGAAAACGCGAGCGGCCCTGACGGCCCGAGCACCGCGAGAAAGCCCGGCACGTGCTGCGGATCGGCAGCATCCGCGGGAGGGCGCACGCGGCCATACACGAACGAAATGCCCTCGTGCTGCACCTGTCCCCACTGCCAGGACACGCCCTCCCAAAAGCCCCAGTTGTGATCGTGATATCCGGTGCCGCCGGAGAAGTTGATGGTTTCGGTGCCCACGGTCAGCGAGCCGTCGAGGGTTCCGGACGTGACCGGCACCGTGTAGCCCGACAGCCACCCGCCCGCGCCTTCGAGCACGAACGGCGGGACGGACCGATCCGGATCGGCGTGCACGACGATGTCTCCGGTCGCGCGCGAGCGACCCGACTCCGACGGCAGATCGAGGTGGATTCGATAGTCGACGCCCGTCAGCCGGACCGTCGTCGTTTCGACGGTCAGGTCCGGCGCGTCCTCGATCAGCGCGGCCGGATCGATCTCTCGCCGCGCGGAATAGGCGGACATCACACCCTTGCGCTCCAATTGCAGGCGCGCAATGAGCGATCGTCGGCCGCTCGCGTCGACAGGTCCCGCGAGAAATGTCAGGTAGAAACGCCCGTCCCGTGCGATGCCGTTGAAATAGAGCCACTCGGCCCAGGAACCCGCGCGAGCCGGCACGTCGGGGACGGGATGAAACCGATCGATGCCGCGCAGCACCGACGAGGCGTCGAGGTCGAGCCACCGGCGATCTCCCGCCGAGTCCACCCACGCGGGGATGCTGGCAATCTCGTTACTCCCGAGCGCGCGATCGGTGGAGGGGATGCTGCCGTGCATCGCAACGGGGAGGCTGCGGCCGTCGTGGCGCAGGTACACGGTGTCGCGGATCGACGGCGCCAGTGCGCGCACGGCCGTGCCGAACGGACCGTTCGGCCGCAGTTGATACAGCACGAACCGGCCGTTGGCGATTCGGCCGGCGGCTGACCCGATCCGGACGTCTCCCCCTCCAACGAGCGCAGGCGCGCGGGCCTGGTCGAGGATGACGTCGCCGACGCCGAGGAGCACCGCCATCACGCCGACCCCGAGGCCGAATCCGATTGCGAGCACGGCGCTGCGGACCGGCCGCGCGGCAAGCGAGCGAAACGCCAGCTTCAACAGCATGGGCGTATCGTCTCCTCGACGATCTCGCCGTCGCGCATGCGCACGGTGCGCGCGGCGCGAGCGGCGACCTCCGGATCGTGCGTGACGATGACGAGCGCGGTGCCGTCGGCATTCAGCCGATCGAACAGCGACACGATCTGGGCGCCGGTCGCCTGGTCCAGCTCGCCGGTCGGCTCGTCGGCGAGCAGCAGGCCCGGACGATTGGCGAGCGCCCGCGCAATCGCCACGCGCTGCATCTCGCCGCCCGACAGCTCCGCCGGGCGATGCGAGGCCCGCGCCGACAGCCCGACGTACTCGAGCAGCTCGCGCGTCCGCTGACGCCGCTCGGCCCGGCCCACGCCGGCTTCGGCCTGCGGCAGCTCCACGTTCTCCCACGCGGTGAGCATCGGCAGCAGGAAGAACCGCTGGAACACGAAGCCGATCCGCCGGAGCCGCAGTGCGCTGCGCGCGGAGTCGGTGAGCGTACTCACATCGATGTCGTCCACCAGCACCGAGCCCGCCGTAGGCACATCGATGCAGCCGAGCAGGTGCAGCAGCGTGCTCTTGCCGCAGCCCGACGGACCGACCACGCTGACGTATTCACCAGGATGCACGGTCAGCGAGACGTGACGCAGCGCGTGCACAGAACCGGCGGGCATCACGAACGTCCGCGATACGGCGTTGGCGGCCACGACCGGAACGGTCACGAGACCACCTCGCGCCGCAGCGTCGCCGCGATCGGAAGCGTTGCCACGAGCCGCATTGGATAGACGGCCGCGAGCACGGCCCCGATGACGAGCAGCGCCGCGTGGACTTCGAGCGCGTGCAGGGTGAACACGAAGAAGCGCGCGTCGGCCGGAATTCCTGGCATGGAACGGAGAATGGCATCCAGCCATCGCGACAGCAGCCCTCCGATCGGCACGGCCGCGATCCCTCCGAGGCCGATGAGCAGCGCCGATTCGCAGAGCACACCCGCCATGACCCGCGCGCGGGACAGCCCCAGCGCGCGCAGCGCGGCGATTTCGCCAAGCTGTTGATTGACGGACACCGTGAGCAGAACGGTGATGAGCAGCAGTCCAAAGAACAGCGTCACCGTCGTCAACACGCTCGAGAGCTGCCGAAAGTACGAGAACTCGACCCGGCTGAATCGTTCCACGATCTGCTCGTTCGTGAGCGCGTGGAGGGCGGGAAACGCGGCCCGAATGGCCGCTGCCGCGGCGTCCGGGCCGCCGGCGGCGGGATTGGACCGGACGAGCAGCATGTCGGCGAGGTCCCCGCGCTCACCGCACAACGCCGCGACGGCCTCGGACGACGTCGCCGCGGTGAGCGCGTCGGCGGCATCGTTCTGAAACTCCGCGATGCCCGCGACCGTCGCGTCCAGCGGAAGAGGCCGTGATGCATCCCCGCAGCGCCCGTTCAGGACGACCGTCGACCCGACCGTCAGGTGAAATGCGCTGGCGAGATTGCGGTTGATCACGAGCGGTGTGGGCGGCACCCGGGCCTCCGGTGGTGGCCCTTCGAGGAGCGTCCACGGCACCGGTGCGCGGAGGTCCACGCCGGCAACCGCAACATGGCGAGTGGAGGGATGGCCGGCGACATCGGCGGACGCCACGCGGACCCGCTGTACCGCGGCGATCGACGGCTGCCGTCCGAGTTCGTTCAGCTTCGCGGACACGTGATCGATCGGCGGGCCGGCGATGACGGCGCTCTCCGACGCAATGACACGCACGTCGAACCCCGAGCGATCGAGCCGTTCTCGAAACGACACGAGCAGTCCGTTGGACAGCAGCAGCATGTCGAAGAGAAGTGCGCCGATGGCCGTGACGCCGATCACGCCGAGCAGCATGCGCCCCGGCTCTCGGCGCAGGCGCAGCCAGGCAAACGCGAGCGCGCGCCTCATCGACCCACCGTCAGCAGGGCGCGGCGCCGCAGAATCGTCCATCCGGCGATCGCGCTGGCCGCGAGGCCCACCGGGACGGCAAGCGCCACGCATCGAAACGCAATCGCCGGCGTGACGCGGACGAAGACGAGGGCCGTGTCATAACGCCATTGAAAAAACCGGTTGAAGACGGGTTCCGCCGCACGCGCGAACACAATCCCGAACACCGCGCCGGCGACCGCGATGAGCGCGCCTTCGACGAGCACCTGCGCGATGAGCCGCTGCCTGGTCAGACCGATCAATCGCAGCGTCGCGACCGTCTCGCGCCGCTCGTCGACGAGCATCACCATCAGCGCGAGGAGGAACGCGCCGCTGCCAAAGACCGTGACAAGCGCGATCGCGAGGTGAAATCGATCGAGGACCGCGAACGTGGAC
The DNA here is from genome assembly GCA_025937075.1 of Vicinamibacteria bacterium. The sequence goes on from JAICSD010000022.1 coordinate 7,381, forward strand.
GTCCGTTCGTCGTCCGCTGCGGTCGACTTCGCGGTCAGTCCGGGCAGCCGGCGCTCCACGTCGGATGCAAACCCCGCGGCGTCCTCGCCGTCGCGCAGCTTGACGTTGATGCTGGTGAGCGAAGACAACGCCTTGCGGTCTTCGAGCGCGGCGGCGTCCGGCAGGTGCACGCGCACTTCGAGCCGCTCCTGGGCGAAGCGCATCGGATCCGGTGTCGGCTCGTAGACGCCCGCGATCCTGAACGTACGCGCGTCCGTCCCCGCGGCATCCGACGACAGCTCCACCGTCTGGCCGACGGCGAGGTGTTCGCGCTCCAGCAGTTGCCGCGAGACGAGCACATCCGCAGGCGGCGGGGCCGCCGCGAGGGCGGTCCACGTCAGCAGCACCACGGCGGCCAAGGCGGCGATCCGGCGCATCGTCCGATCGTATCTGCACTGCGGGTTTAGTTGCGCCGGCCGCCGCCGATCACCACAATACGGGCACCATGAAGCTGCTGCTGTTCGGGGTAATGCTCGTCGCGATCGCCCAATCCACGCCCTCGCCGCGGCCGCGCGCGAGAGATCTCGGCATCGCGCCCGGAACGTTTCCTCCGGGCCCGCTCAACGCGATCACCGACGTCAGCGGCGTCACGGTTGGCCAGACGACGATTGTCGAAGGCGACACCGTCCGTACCGGCGTCACCGTGATCGTGCCCCACAGCGGGAATCTCTTTCAGGAGAAGGTGCTGGGCGCCGTCTTCGTGGGGAACGCCTTCGGAAAGCTCGCGGGCTCGACCCAGGTGAACGAGCTCGGCACGATCGAAACGCCGATCGTCCTGACCAACACGCTGTCGGTCGGCACGGCCGTCGAGGCGCTCGTGCGCTGGACGCTCGCGCAGCCGGGGAACGAACAGGTGCGCTCGGTGAACGCGCTCGTCGGGGAGACCAACGACGGCACGCTGAACGACATCCGCGGTCTTCACGTCACCGGCGACCACGTGCGGGCCGCGATCACCGGCGCGAAGGGCGGGGCCGTGGACGAAGGCGCCGTCGGCGCGGGCGCCGGCACGGTGGCGTTCGGCTGGAAGGGCGGCATCGGCACGTCATCGCGCATCGTCCGCGTCGGGTCGGACACATGGACCATCGGCGTGCTCGTGCAGAGCAACTACGGCGGACGCCTGGTCATCAATGGCGTCCCCGTCTGGCGCGAATTGAACCCGAACGAGAACTCGAACCGCGAACCCCGCGTTTCGCCCGACGGTTCCTGCATGATCGTGGTAGCGACCGATGCGCCGCTGGATGCGCGAAACCTGCAGCGCCTCGCGGCGCGTGCCGTGTTCGCGCTGGCGCGCACCGGATCGACGTATTCCAACGGCAGCGGCGACTTCGCCATCGCGTTCTCGACGGCGCCCTCCCTGCGGGTCACGAGCGCACGCGGGCCGCAGGCACGGACCGTTCTGCCGACCGACGACGTGTCGCCGCTGTTCGAGGGCGTGATGGACGCGACCGAGGAAGCCGTCGATAATTCGCTGCTGCGCGCGATGGACGTGACGGCAAACGGCCACACCATCAGGGCGTTGCCGATCGACGAGTTGAAAGCGATTCTGAAGAAATACGGACGTTAGATCGGCGCTCCGTACAACGGCGCCCGCCCTGACGTCGTCCATGTGCCTTATGGCGGCTACTCAACCCTCAACAGGATAGACGGACTGAGCCGGCAGGCTCTCGTCAGCGGTGGCGCGATCGATCCCGCTAAGACAATCAACAGGAGTACGGCGCCCGCGACAATCGGTTCGAGTGCTCCGATGCTCAGACGGTAGATGTGATCGATCAACAGCGTTTTGGCGATCCATCCCAAGGCGACGCCGCAGACGAGACCCGCCGATGTAAGAATGATCGCCTGCCTGAGCAGAGGCCACGTACTCTCGAGTGCAGTGGCGCCCAGAGCCAGCCTCGTCCCGATTTCTCGACGTCGACGGCGTATGAGCTGAGAGATGCTGCCGAAGAGACCGCCGGCGGCGGCGCTGATTGCAAGGATGCTGAACACTGCGGCATTGAACGCGAGGAAACGTCCGCGACCCAAATGCATGTCCACCATCTGCGCCATCGTCGTAATCTCGCCGACAGGTGTGGTTGGACGAATTTTCGCGACCTCCTCCCTGATCGATGGAACGATAGTATTGGGTCCGACCGTACTCCGCACGAGCAGTACACCTGTGGAAATCGGATCTGTCCCAAGGGGAAAATATGCGAACGGCCGCGGCGTTTCGTCGAGAGCAAAATATCGGCTGTCGGCCACAACACCGACAACACGCCATTTCGTGTCGCCAAGCGGTGAAGGCATCGATACGATGGCACCAATCGGATCCCCCTTGACCAGCATGCGTGCTGCCGTCTGATTCAGGATGATGGCGTCCTCTTCTCCCGGCCGGAACGGCGAACCCGCAACGAACGGCATATTCAATGCGTGGAAGTACCCTGAATCGACGTCGTTGCCGCTCACCGCCACCGCGGCTCCGCCCAAAGACGGTGCCAGGTCCTGCAACAAGTTGACTTGCGCGAATGGCGGCACGGTAGCCCACGTTGCGGCGGTCACGCCCGGTATCGATTCCACCGCTCCGGCTAGTGATTGGATTTCAGAGGGACGGACGGCGGTCCGGGAACTCGCCGACCCGAATTCCAACGGGACGACGATGAGATTGCGAGGGTCAAAATTCAGATTCGCCGACTGCAAATTGCGGCTCAACGTGAAAAGCATCAATGCGACGGTCACAGCGACCGTCGCCAACGCGATCTCGACGACGATGAGCGTGCGAACGGCGAAACCGGCGCGCGCGGACGTTGACCTCCCGGCAGCGGCTTGAAGGATGCGAACGGGGCTCATCCTCGTGGATGCGCCCAATGGAATGGACGCGATCACGATCGGGACCAGGAAAGCTGACCCCAGGATCAGGCCAGCCGTCATCATTGATACATGGAGCGGCGCGTCGATGGCGATGGACGGGGAAACGTGCAGACCCCGTAAGAGATCGGTGTACCACAGGGCAAGCACAATCCCGCCCCCGACCGCAAGGGCACCCGCGATGGCATTGTCAACGACGATCGCCCACAGCAACTGGGTTGCGCCGGCGCCGAGGCATCGTCTTATGGCGAGCTCTCCGGTTCTGCCTTCGCCGGCCATCAGGAGCAGAACGCAGTTTGTAGCGACTCCGGCGGTAAGCGCAAGGAACCCGGTGCCCACGAGCACCCGTCCGACCGCAAGCACGGAGGAGCGCACGTCGGCGGGGATTGCATCGTCCACGAGCGGATTGACCGGGGGCGCCCAGTTCCGCGAATCGTCAGGAAATTGGCGTTTCAGACTCTCGACAGCCGCATGCACTTCGTTCGCCGCCGCGCGCAGCGGCACCCCCGGAGCAAGCCTCCCGCTGACCCCCACCCACCGGGCGCGGCGTACGTGCAGCAAATCTCTCATGCCCAGATCCGGACGAACCGCCGAGTAATCAGACAATGGAATCCAGATATCCGGGACGTACTCGAGCGTAGGACCCGCGAAATGAGGCCCAACGACTCCGGCGATCGTAAAGTCTGCTCCGTTAATCTGAAGAATTGCTCCGATAACCCCTTCGGTTGGCGCCAATGCAGCCGCCAGACGGCTGCTGATGATGACGACCGCATTGGCTCGTTCAACATCTGACGCACTCAGTGACCGCCCTGTCATAAGGGCTGGTCGAAACACGTCAAAGTAGTCACCACTCACCAGCGAGGCGCGTATCGAGCGGGCGCCTTCATGTGAAGCAATACTGACCTTGACATTCGCCCAGGCTGCGAGTCGCACGGATCGGCTGACGCGTGGGGCGAGATCGGCAAAGTTGGCGTACGAGCTACTGTTACGACCAAGGGATACCAGCTCCTGCGGATCGGACGCACCAACGGGATTCGTCGTCAGGACATAGGCCATCGACCATGCCGCGAGCGTCGTCCCGATTCCCAGCGCTAGAAGACCCGCGCGACCAAGGAGCAGGATCGGCCGACGGCCGAGCACGCGGATCGCAGATCTCGTTTCACTCGCAAGTGCAACCAAATCGATTCTCCGTTTGGAGCTATCGGCCCCGTGGCCCGAAGCTTGCCGTGTCGAACTCGAGCAGGTTCGGTTGAGGCTCGGCTACAGCTGCATACAGCCGATGCGAACGATAATCGACCGCAATGCACGAGACTGGCTTTGGCAAACGCCATTCGCCGACGAAGTCACCATCCCAGGTCCAGATGTCGAGCGTATCTCCGAGACCTGCCGCCTCTTTCCATTCGCCCCGCGACCTGCCCGAAAAGAGCGCGTAGACGCGGTCGTCGTCGGCAGCGATGTCGACGTAGGCAAAGCGCGTATCATCCGTGCGCAGGAACCGCTCGATTCCTTCCACAGGGTCGTTCATGGTCCGATAGGCAAGCTTCACCTCGGTAGGCCCCGACAGTGCTCGATCCATTCCGTCCGACGACATGATTTCGAGCCTGGCCACATACAGAAACGCCAGCGCGACGCGCGTATGAGCGGGGTTGCTCACCAGCGCATTCCGGTTGAGATGCATGGCGATATCAGGCACGACTTTGGGAAATGGTGATTGGCCGAGCGTCCCATCTGGTTTCCCAGATGGCGTGAAGATGCGCAGCAGTTCGTGGGCAAAAAGGCCGTTCGCGACTATACGGGATCCCAGCCAGGTGGGCTGAAACAGCGCTGGTTGAAGAGTAATCGAAGGCCGGTTCGCTCCCGCCGCCGCAGCCCCTTGGGAACCGAACGATCCCAGGCGGAAGTCGTATATCCACGGCGAACCGTCCGCTTCAGCTACGACGATCGAGGACGGATCCACGAGGTCGAGCGCCTTGGCAGTAGCGTTGGACGCAACGAGCCCTCGGAGAGGTATGTCGGCGGTCACAAGTCGTCTCGATGGCGGCGCCTGCAGCCCAAAGAGGCGCCCCCGTTCGACGGCGAAGTCCCTTAAACCGCTCGTCATCGATGAAATACCAATAGTCCTGAGAGGCGTCGCGGTTGGCGCTGGCGTCGGCACCGGGCCTGAAAAATACTTCGCGTAAGACGCACGCCGTCCATTGGGTTCTGATGACGTCGGCTTGTGTTGCAACCCCAAACTCACCGATGTAGCCGTGACGGCTGCAAAAGCGGCGATGATGGCCAGTCGCCAACCAGTCGGAATGTTGAGCTCGGTCTCCACGTCGCACTCCCCTGAATCGGGCGCGGAGAGCTGATCGCGTGTGAATTCAGCGCGATCGGCTCGCCACGCCCTCGATTACCTTTTCCCGATTGCGATTTATCCAGCTGGAATCCACTCGCGATTGTCGAATCCCTCGCCGTTGACGAAGCAGATGTCGTTCGGAGACGACTTACACGTCCCCGTCTGCGCGCAGGCATCCCCGACGCCGAGCGGAGCGGACGATGTCGCCGTCCGGTGCACGGTCGCGGGAGCGAGGCCGAAGAACATGACGGCCGCTGCGACACCCAGTACTCGTTTCATGAATGTCCCCCTCCTTGGTGAGAGGGTGAACCGGGATTCGACGGCATGCTCGTCGAGGTTCACCGTCTTCCGAACGGCCTATAGAACGACAGTTGGTGATATTCCGAACACCCCATTCAAAAAAGATTTCGGTGTTCGCAAACTCCAAAAACGTCGTTCTATGGCCATCCACGACTTGTCCGGAGAACGCAAATGACACAATTCGAATTGGAAGTTGAAAGTGTGCTGGGACAGTTCTGCTTTGCCTTCGGTGCTGGCGCCGAACGGACCCGTGTCGGCCACGACACTATCCGTGCGCTTCAATCTCGGTACCGAGGCTACATCGCGGCAAATTTCAGGACGGATGACGGTGCCAGGGCCTGGCAGCACGCGAAGTACCACGTCCTGCATTACGTAAACGCGATGGGTGCCTACGCAGCGGCGCTCGCCTCCCAGTCGGGAGACGCGACGATCGGTCCTGAGCACTTCGAAGTCGCCGCCCGACGGTTCGAAGCCGCCGCGCATCGGACGCAACCTCGGGCGCTCCGAGCCGGTCAATGGTGTCCCGGTGGTGAATCAGAGAGGGCGAGCTCGCTCGAGCCAAAAACGGAATTCTTGAGCGCTTCGTGGACGCACGTCGGCGCGTGAGGAGAGTGCCCGTCGGAAAAAGGCTGCCACTTCAGGAGCAATCTGTCGACGGGCGTCGCGAATATCGGGAATCGGACGCGGTGCTGACGCTCCCCCGATCACGTCGAATACGCGCTCGCTTGTGAGACTTTCGTACAGCACGGCTGCAAGTCCCCACAAATCATCTGACGCGAACGTTGCGTCGCCAGTCTGGTATGGACAGCGATACTGGAGTGTGCCGCGCAGCGGTCGCCACGTAGAGACGCCCGTGGACAGCTGCGGCGCTGTGAGACCAAAATCGAGTAGCTTCACACTGTCATCAGAGGAAAAGCCGATGTTGCTTGGTTTCACATCGCCGTGGACCAACCCCTCCGCGTGAAGGCACATCAATCCGTCGCAGATGGCCAAGCCGATATTGACGGTTTCGACCATCGTCAGGAGACCGCCCCCGAGTCGGTCTTTCAACGTCCCACGCTCGAGGTATTCCATGACAAGCACGGGACGGCCGTCGCAGAACTCGAGACTGTAAACCGTCGCGAGATTTGGGTGAGAGATCGCGGCCATGATGCGACCTTCAGCCGCGCAGCGGATGTCGCCCGCCGCCGTTCGGTATGGAAGTGTCTTCAGCGCGACCGTACGATCGAGTGCTTCGTCGCGCGCACGGTACACGACGCCCATTCCGCCTCGCCCCACGCGCGATTCGACGCGATATTTTCCATTCATCACTGCTGGGAGGCTGGAACGGACCATCGGGGCGCCGCACCCGCCGCACACAGAGGACGAATCGGCGGGCACCACAGAGCCGCACCTGGGACATTCAGCTGCGGCGATTACCACCGCGCGATTCGTGTGGTGCGAGGGCGAGCAGCCGTCGAGCTGATGATAGAGGGCCAATCCCGCATGAATTGCAAGATCTGCCAGCAGGCTGCGATCCTCCTTCAAATAGCTCCGGTCGTTCACTCTGTCGCTGAGTGCGAGCAGACCTAACATTTCGCCATCCGGAGAGCGCAGAGGAACGAGCCACGCAGCCGCGGTTCGAGCGATCCACCGAGCGTCAGCGTCGTCGACCGCCGCGACGAGCGCCTCTGTGACAGGACAATCGTTCTGGCGGCTCCGCGCAAGGAGATCAATCAGAACGGAGTCCGCAGGCACCACAGTGTCGACATCGGGATCCTCGAATTCGCCGTTGCCGGAAGCTCGAAGCAGTACGGAAGCAGCACGCGCCAACAGGACGTTCCTGACCGTCTGTGCAAGGAGTGCCGCTGACGCCCTGCCGTTCGCTGTACTCCAGAGGCGATCGCGAAATTCTGCTATCACGGATCTGGAGTCGTAGCTCGGGCCGAAGAATCGTCGATCAACGGCTTGGAGTACCCGCGAGTATGTAAAGAGTCCGGACGCGCCCAGGAGGAGGCCGGAAAGCCCGATCCTTGCGGCTGGCTGGGCAGCGAACGTCGCGATCGAAAGGTCACGGTAGCTGTATGCCAGCCACGTCACATACGCGAAAGGCAGCATGCACACCGTCGCACAGCAGAATTTCAGCACCGTGCACTGCAGGGCGCGCCGCAGTACGAGGCGCACGTCGAGTGTGCGCTTTGTCACGACCGAATACGTCGTGCTGAAGGGGAGTGAGAGTACAAATCCAAACAGCACGGTTCCAAGGAGCGGACGAACTGTCTTCGTCGCCGCCCACCGACCAAACGAGGGGATGACCGCCTCGGCCACAACTTCAATGACCAGTGGCGCCAGGCCACAAAACAGGCTCAGCACCATCCATAGTGCTCGCGATCGATCACTGCCACGTGCAATCCAGCATCGCAATCCGAGATAGGGAAACGCCGCCCCCGTCAATCCAAACGTAATCGCCCAGTATGCGTTGCTGCTGCCGACGAGTAAGGCTTGTGGGATGCCTCGGACCCCCGACACGGCCGCGATATTGATCCCCAGTAACAGCACCGCCGCGACAGACGCGGCGTGCGCCGCGACAGAAGCGACTTGGAGTGTCCAGCCTTGATCGGCTCGGGAGGGAAATTCACGCGCGAACAGCCAAACGCATAGTGGTATGAGCGGATCGAGATGAACCAGAAGAAAGCCGCCGATCAAGCCACCTGTGGAGCTGCTTAACGATCGAGTCGCACCCCGAACGGACGCGAGCGCGAGCAAGAGGAAAAGGGCGCCCAGGAACCGCGCGGCGCGATCATGTCTACCGACCATGACGAGCACGGCACCGACACTCGCGAATGCCACATAGCTGGTCAGAGACAGGGAAGGATCGATCGGCGAGGTCGCGTTAGCGAGCCCGGCGTGCCCAATAAGGCCGCAAGCGACGACGATGGCTTTCGCAAGCGCAAACCACGCTGCGGCGAAAACGGCCCTTTCCTCCCAAGAGGAGACTCCGCCGCTCGATAGCAACGAGTCCACGAATCGAATATCGCTGCTCGGTGAACCCAATCCCGACGGCCCGTAGTCTTCGACGGCTACGCTGGCCGCCACGTCGGACTGCTCGAGAGAGACTGAGCGGGCCCTGACGTGCTCGCGTGTCATGCCAAGCGCTGCATTCCCCGCGACAGGCGACGCACGGCCCGCGACAACGCGACGCGCGCCGCATCTCCCGATGGCTTGCCCGTCAGCTCCGCGAGCCTGGTTGCCGTGCAATTGCTCGAGAAGGCCAGCTCAATCAACCGGCGGTCGGCAGGCGTCAGCCGCAACAGCGCCAGCCGACAGCGGAAAAGTGCATCCCGACGAATGACGTCCTCGTCAGCCCCCTGTTTGTCGCATGCGGCGCTGATTGGGATTGGGACCGGTGGCGGGTTGCGCACGGCCCGTTTGATTTCGTCGTGCACCCGATTTCGCGCCGCGCACTTCATGTATGCGCGAAGCGAATGCTGCTCTCGCATGGTGAACTGCGGGAGGTTACGGATGGCGCTCAGGAGCGTTTCCTGAACCAGATCGTCCGTGTCTGCGGCATCCCGGGCCCATGGCGGAAGGCGCCCTCGCGTCCAGCGCCGCAGCCGCGGCAGATATCTTTGAACTAGTCGTTCGAGAGCGTTCACATCTCCCGTTTTAGCGAGCTCAACCAGTCCAAACGACGATTCGCCATCCATTTGCCCCCCCTTGGTTCGGAACCCGCAATATACGGCGCTCGCGTCTCCCCGGCAAGCCCATCGACTGCGGAACGCAAACGACCGATCGCAATCGGACGCTATCCATTCAGACGCCCGCTCGTCGCTGGCGGACGGTATGGGGCCGCGGAGGACGCGGTCGACAGCTATAATCCCCATCGACCATCGTCCATCGTCCATCGTCCATCGTCCATCGTCCATCGTCCATCGTCTTCTGGAGGCCCGTGTTCCATGAGGCACTACCGTGTCTTCGCGCTCGGTGTGGCCGCCGCGCTGGCGTTCGGCGCGCAATCGCTCGCCGGCCGAGCCGCGCAGCCGTCCGCCGCGGCAGCATCTGAAACGCCGTTCGATCATCTGCACTTCCGCTCGATCGGGCCCGCCGGCATGTCGGGCCGGATTGCCGACATCGCCGTCTATGAGGCGAATCCCAACATTTTTTACGTCGGCGCGGCGCACGGCGGCGTCTGGAAAACGATCAACGGCGGCACGACGTTCGACGATCAACTCCAGCACCAGGGCCTCATGTCGATTGGCGACATCGCCGTCGCGCAGAACAATCCCGACGTGGTCTGGGTCGGCACCGGTGAATCGAACAACCGCCAGAGCACCTCCTGGGGCGACGGCGTGTTCAAGTCGACCGACGGCGGCAAGACGTACACGAACGTCGGCCTCAAGACATCGCGACACATCAATCGCATCGTCATCGATCCCCGCAATACCGACGTGGTGTTCGTCGCAGCGACGGGCCCGCTGTTTGGCTCCGGCGGCGAGCGGGGCATCTTCAAGACGACCGACGGCGGCAAGACCTGGAAGCAGGTGTTGAAGGGCGACGAGGATACCGGCGCCAACGATCTCGTCATGGATCCGGCGAACAGCCAGATCCTCTACGCGTCGACGTATCAGCGTCGCCGCACGGCGTGCTGCATGAATGGCGGCGGGCCGGGCAGCGGCATCTGGAAGTCCACCGACGCAGGCGAGACATGGACGCGCCTCGTCAAGGGACTCCCGGAAGGATCGCTCGGGCGCATCGGGCTCGACGTGTACCGCCGAAGGCCCAACATCATCTATGCGCTCGTCGAAGGGCCGGTTCCTCCTGCCGGTGAAGGGCGCGGAGGCGGTGGGGGCGGCGGCCGCGGAACGGCCACTGGCGTCGATCAGAACGCGACGGGTCTCTATCGCTCGGACGACAGCGGCGCGTCGTGGCGGAAAGTGAACAACGAAAACGCGCGGCCGATGTACTTCAGCCAGGTCCGGGTCGATCCCAACGATCCCGACACGGTGTTCATGGGCGGGGTGAAGCTGCACCTGACCACGGACGGCGGCAGGACGATCTCGACCAATGTGACACCCACCGCGCATGACGACGTGCATGCCATCTGGATCGATCCGTCCAACTCGCAGCACGTGATGATCGGCGACGACGGCGGCCTCGCGGCGACGCACGATCAGGCGAAGACGTGGGAGTTCTTCCCCAACCTGCCGGTCGGCCTCTTCTACCACGTGAGCGTCGACATGGCGAATCCCTACAACGTCTGCGGCGGCATGCAGGACAACTACGACTGGTGCGGTCCGAGCCGCAGCCGCAGCTCCGCCGGCATCGGCAACTACGAGTGGAAGACGCTCCAGGGCGGCGACGGCTTCGTCGTGCTGCAGGACCCGCGCGACCAGCGCGTGATCTACAGCGAAACCCAGGACGGCAATATCGTCCGGGTCGATCGCGTGACGAACGAGACGCAATCGATCCGGCCGGTCGCGCCTTCCGGCGAGCCGGCTTACCGCTGGCACTGGGACACGCCGATGATCCTCTCGCCGCACGATCCGGCGACGGTCTATATCGCGGCGCAGAAAGTGTTCCGCTCGACGGACCGCGGTCTTTCGTTTGCGCCGATCAGCGGCGATCTCACGAGCAACGCGAACCGGGAAGACGTCGTCACGATGGGCGTCAAGGGCAGCGACATCCGAATCGCGAAGGACGACGGTATCGTCGCCTGGCCCACGATTGTCGCGCTGTCGGAGTCGCCGAAGCGCGCGGGCGTCATCTACGCGGGCACGGA
>JAICSD010000311.1 GCA_025937075.1 Vicinamibacteria bacterium
AAGTGTGTGACGCATGGAGTCCTTTCCTAGAGCGATCTCAGCGCTCATCGAGCGGCGGTGGTCGACCCCGCCGCCGAAACCTTCTCCCATTGCCGCGTGCGCGCGGACTCGAGCACGGCATCCGTGACGCGATCGGTCGCGAGCCCGTCGCGGAACGTCGGCGCGGCGCTCTGACCCTTGCCCGCAGCCGTCAGGAAATCCGCGCACTGGTGGATGAACGTGTGCTCGTAGCCGATCTGCAGTCCCGGCACCCACCAGTGCTTCATGTAGGGCTGATCGCCGTCGGTGACGTGGACGCTGCGCCAGCCACGCACGCGTCCTTCGTCGCGATGATCGAAGTACTGGATCCGATGGAGATCGTGCAGATCCCAGAACGCGGACGCGTGCTCGCCGTTGATCTCGAGCGTGTAGAGCGCCTTGTGGCCGCGCGCGTAGCGCGTCGCCTCGAACGTCGCGAGCGAACCGTTCTCGAACCGGCAGAGGAACGCGCTCGCATCGTCGATTCCGACGGGCTCGACCTTGCCGGTGATGTTGTGTTTGCGTTCCTTGATGAACGTTTCGGTCATCGCGGAGACTTCGGCAATCGGCCCGTTCAGCCAGAGCGCGGTGTCGATGTTGTGCGCGAGCAGGTCGCCGGTGACGCCGCTGCCCGCCACGCCGACATCGAGCCGCCAGAGGCCTTCACCCCCCTGCGGCAGGTCCTTCGAGATCGTCCAGTCCTGGAGGAACTTGGTCCGGTAGTGAAAGATCCGCCCGAACTTCCCTTCGTCGAGGAGCTGCTTCAGCATCACGACGGCAGGGACGCGACGGTAGTTGTACCAGACGGCGTTGGGCACGCCGGCTGATTCGACTGCCGCGACCATCGCCTGCGCCTCCTGCGCGTTCCTGCCCAGCGGCTTCTCGCACATCACCATCTTGCCGGCGCGCGCCGCGGCAATCGCGATCTCCCGGTGTGTGTCGTTCGGGCTCGCGATGTCGACGAGATCGATGTCCTTGCGTGCCACGAGCGTTCGCCAGTCGGTCTCGTACGATTCGTACCCCCAGTTCGCCGCGAAGGCCTTCACGCGATCTTCGTTGCGCGCGGCGACCGCCTTCAGCACGGGCTTGTACGGAAGATCGAAGAACCGCGGCGCCTGCAGGAACGCATTCGAGTGCGTCCGTCCCATGAAGCCATAGCCGATAAGCCCAACGTTCAGGGTTTTCATCGTGCGTCACTCCCAGCCGTGTGCGTCGCGGACGGACGTCATGACGCCGAGGACGTCGTTCCACGTCTTCTGCTGCGTCATGACGGCGTTCGGGAACATGCAGCCGTCCCAGCAGATGTGCTCGAACTTCCGAGTGACGTTGCCGCTCTCGTCGCGCAGCCAGAACCCTGCATGGCGGACGATATCGAGCTTGCCGTTGGGATCGAAGGGGAGACAGTGACGTCCCGTCTTGTCGTGCGACCCCGATCCCTTCACGGTCGCGTCGTTCTGGGCGACGTGAAAGTCGATCGTCCACGGACGCAGCGCGTTCGTCATCTTCCGGAGTCCTTCGTCGAGCGCGGCCTGATCCTTCCAATCGAATCCTTCGGGCAGAATGCGATCGTCCGGCGCGTTGTAGCCCATCGTGAAGAGGAGCGTGTGCGCCATGTCCGCCTGAAAGCCGACCGTCTTGGGCCGGTTGACCATCTCCAGGAGCTCCACGTTGCGCCTGACGCTGTGCATGCCTCCCCAGCAGATCTCTCCCTCGGCAGCGAGACGCTCGCCGTAGCCCTCCGCGACGTCGGCGGCCTTGCGGAACGTGTCCGCGATCCTCTTCGTATTGCCGGCGGGATCCTTCGCCCACTCGCCGGGGCTCGCCGCGGAATCGATCCGTACGATGCCGTACTTGCGGACCCCGATGTCGCGCAGCGTGCGCGCGATCGCGCAGGCTTTCTTGACCTGAGTCAGAAACGCGCTGCGCTCCTCCTCCGAGCCCATCGCCGAGCCGCCGCCTGTCGGCGGCCACACGGGTGCCACCAGCGATCCGACGACGAGATCCTTCGAGCGGATCTTGTCCGCGAGCCGCTTCAGGTCGTCGTCACTCGAATCGATGCTGACGTGCGGATCGAACAGGAAGAGATCGACGCCATCGAACGTGGTGCCGTTCGCGCGCGCGGCGGCGGTGAGATTCAGCATCGTATCGAGATCGATGGGCGGCTCCGCGCCGGGCCCTCCCTTGCCGACCAGGCCGGGCCACATCGCGTTGTGCAGTGCAGGCTTGCTGTGTGTTGCTGTCATGGAGTCTCCACGAGGTAGTCGGTTGCCGGTTGACAGTTGTCAGTCGTCGGATCTTCGAATCAGCGACCTCCAGCTACCAACCACCAATCACCAACTACCGACTACCACCGACCACCGACCACCAAACTCCTCACCCTTTCACCGACGGCGCATCCGCGTTCCCCGGGCCGAAGTGCTTCAGGATCACCATCGGATCCGAGTCGCTGCGGTTCTCGATGCGCACGCCCGCGCGGGCGGCGTCGAACGAGACGAACAGCTCGTCCTCTGTCATCTGTCCGAAGCGGATCATCGACGGCGTCGAGACCTGCAGGCCGCCGAAGATGCCGTGCCCCTGCGTCAGGATGATTCCGTACGGGGCGCTGTCGGTAATGGTGACGGTGCGCTTGGGCAAAACCGTCAGTTCCTTCGCCGAGTACCACGGCGTGCCGTACGTGACCCAGACTTCGCGATACCCCTCGGGCTCCGTTTGGGCGAATGGCTCGACCGGCTTGGGAACACGTCGGTTCGCTTCACCAAATCGCGGATTGACGTTCGCGTCCCAGTCGAGCATCCCGATGATGTAGTCGAGGTCGCGATTCAGTTCGGGCGGCACGTCCTTCGTCAGCAGGCTCCAGTCGATGATCCGTCCTTCGACTTCCGACTGGAACATCGCGAACACGTCGCTGTTCACCTGCGGCTCGTAGGTCAGGAGCGAGCCCGGCGCGTGCAGGATACCGGCATCGATTTGCCATCCGGTCCCGCGCTCGAGACGATACGCGCGCGAGAGATACGTGATCCCGTTGTCCCCCTTGTTCCAGTTCTCGAGGCAGCGGCGCACGTCCTCGTTCGTCGTGCCGGGCTCGAGCCCCATGAACGTGTACGGGTAATTGTTGTCGGTCGGGTTGTACTGCGGCGGAAAGTAATACGCTTCAGGTTTCCCGCGACGGCCGACCCGCTTCGCATGCTCGTCCTTCTGGTGCATGTGATGCGGAATCGGCCCCATGTTGTCGAAGAACTTGCAGAGGAGATTCCAGCCCTTCTCACGGCTCATCACCTCGTTACCGAGGAGCAAGTCGCCCGCCGTGTCGACCGCTTGCTTGAGCAGGAACCGAGTCCCGTCCTGCAGGCGCACGTAGCTCAGTCCTTCGTCGGGCGGCGTGCCCGGCCCGTTGTCCGCATTCGTCGTCGACGAGAACCAGCGTTCGTTGATGCCGCCGCGATGTGCGCCGTATGCGTAGAGGTCGTCGGGATGCAGGCGCAGACGCCTTCCCGGATGCATGAACGATCGCGGCACCCAGCACGGTTCGAGCCGCAGGAGTCCGTGTTGCGCGTCGAGAGCCTGTTTGATGTTCGCTGAGTCCATCGCTGTGCGGGTACTCCGCCCCGGGCTCACGACGATACATCCTCACGACGAACGGGAGCAATGCCCCGACCGCGCGCGACGTTGTTTTGTACTGTGAAACAGGGGAACGCCAATCTTCCGCCTGATCGTCTGAACTCCTCTTCTTTCCGCCTCGTCTCTCGTTCCATATCGCGAAACATCCGCACGGCGCCAGAACGCCGTTGGCCGGCACCTGCTCCCGGCATATGCTCTCCCCTGGGTCATGCGAACCCGGTTTCTGGCATTCGATCTCGGAGCGGAGAGCGGCCGCGCGATGCTTGGTACGCTGCGGTCCGGCGTCCTCGATCTCCGTGAGGTGGATCGATTCGCCAACGAGCCGGTCCGCGAGGGCGCCTCGCTGCACTGGGACCTGCTGCGCCTCTGGCTGCACATGCAGCGTGCGCTCGAAGTGCTCGTCTCCGAGGGCACGCCGCTCGACAGCATCGGCGTGGACACCTGGGGCTGCGATTACGGCCTGCTCGACGAGCGCGGCGAGCTGCTCGGCAATCCGTTTCATTACCGAGATCCGCGAACCGACGGCGTGACGCAGGCGGTGTTTGCGCGTGTGCCGCGCGCACGCATCTACGACATCACCGGCATCCAGTTCCTCTCGTTCAACACGCTCTACCAGCTCTACGCGGCGTGTCAGGCGACGCCGCGCGTCATCGCGGCTGCCGCGGGCTTCGGCACGATCGCCGATATCCTGAATTACTGGCTCACCGGCGAGCTGCGCGCCGAGTTCACCAATGCGACGACGACGCAGATGATCGATGCGCGAAGCAGAAGCTGGGCGCGCGATCTGCTCGCGGAGCTGTCGATTCCCACGCGGTTCCTGCCGCCGCTCACCGAGCCCGGGACGGTGCTCGGCCCGCTCGTGCCCACCGCGTCTCGCGGCCTCGCGGGAACACCGGTCGTCGCGCCGGCGTGTCACGATACGGGATCGGCCGTCGCGTCGGTGCCGGCCGCGGGCCAGCGTGCGTTCCTCAGCTCGGGGACCTGGTCGCTACTTGGAACCGAGGTGTCGCACCCGATCATCTCGTCCGCGGCGCACGCAGGAAACTTCACGAACGAAGGCGGCGTCGGCGGGACGACCCGGCTGCTCAAGAACATTGGCGGTCTCTGGATGCTGCAGGCCTGCCGCAGCGCGTGGGCGCGACACGGGCACCGTTACGAGTACACCGAGCTCATCGACGCCGCGTCGGACGATCGGCTCGCGTTCGCGGCGCTGTTCGACCCGGACGACCCGGGTTTCCTCCACCCGGAGAACATGGTCGAGGCCATCGCCGCGTACTGCACGCGGACGGGTCAGGCTGCGCCCGCGACACCCGCCGCGTACACGCGCGCGATTCTCGAAAGCCTCGCGTTCAAGTACCGCGTGGTGCTCGATTCTATGGAAGAGCTGATCGGATATCGACTCGAGGAAATCCGTATCATCGGAGGCGGTTCGAAGAACAAGCTGCTGAATCAGTTCACAGCGAACGCGACAGGCCGGCCGGTCAGCGCGGGACCTGTGGAAGCGACCGCGCTCGGCAACATCGCGGTTCAGATGATGGCGACAGGCGCGGTCTCATCGCTCGATGATGCGCGCGCGGTGATCGACCGTTCGTTCCCCACGGTCCGCTACGAACCGCGGGAAGACTGGTCGAAGCACTACACAGCTTTCGGAATGATTGCGGCGGCCTGAGGCGCTCCGGCGGTCCTCACAACCGTAAACAGCGGTCGTGTCCCATAAGCCATGACGGCGAGTTCTTTGTGGTCGAGCGCGGTGCTCAGCCGAACCACGGAAACGTCGCCCGAATCCCGATCGACGACCAGCGCGTAATTCCCATCGGGTGTGATCAGTACTTCGCCCACACGTCCACCGATGTGGACCGAGGACGCGAGTTGCCGGCTGTCGATGTCGAAGATGGACAGATCCGCGCTCCCCGCATTCGTAACGAACAACAGGTTGCGTCCCTGCGAGGCAGCCACCGCCATCGCGAGCGG
>JAICSD010000457.1 GCA_025937075.1 Vicinamibacteria bacterium
CCTCGATTGCCGGGTTGAGGCCGACCGCGCGCATCGCCGTTCGTCGATCGCTCTGGAACCCGGGCGCGCGGATCGTGAACGTCCACTCGCCAGCCCGCATCGCCAGAAACGCAAATCGTCCCTTGCGATCCGTGGTGGTGGTGTAGGTCGACGGGGAGGCGTTCGGATTCTCCGCGGTAATGGTCGCGCCCTTGATGGGGCGATCGGACGTGTCCTTCACCGTACCGACGATATGCGCCTGGGCGAAGGCCGGCGCGCCGGCGAGCAGGACGAGGGCGACGGCCCAAAGCGCCGGACCTCGGAGGAGAGTGCCTGGCTGTGCGATCAAGAGAATATCCGCAGCCTATAATTCGACCACCCCATTATGCGCCTATTCGTCCTTCTGCCGCTTGCGGTGCTCACCCTCACCGTGTCGACCCCTTCACGCATCGAGGCGCAGCGACCCGCGGCGCCTCCGGCTATCGACAGCTCGCAATTCAACCAGATTCCCCCGCTCATCGAGGAGGCGATCGCCGACAAGAAGCTTCCCGGAGCCGTCGTCCTGATCGGGCGCGGCAACCGCATCCTCTACAGGAAGGCCGTCGGGCATCGCGCGCTCGTGCCTTCGGTCGAGCCGATGACGCTGGACACGATGTTCGACCTGGCGTCGCTGACGAAAGTCGTGGCGACGACGACCAGCCTGATGAAGCTGCTGGAGGATGGCCGCGTTCGCCTCAACGATCGCGTCGCGACCTTCATCCCCGGCTTCGAGCGCTACGGCAAGGGAAACATCACGGTTCGGCACCTGATGACCCATGAATCCGGGCTCCGTCCGGACCTCGATCTCGCCGACATGTGGACCGGCTACGACAAGGCCATCGAGCTCGCGATCGAAGAGGTGCCGACGTCGCCGCCAGGAGAGCACTTCGTCTACAGCGACATCAATTACATCCTGCTCGGCGAAATCGTCCACCGCGTCAGCGGGGAGCCGCTCGACCAGTTCGCGCGCACGCACATCTTCGAGCCGCTCGGGATGAAGGAGACGATGTTCACGCCGCCGGCGTCGTTGCGCGATCGCATCGCGCCGACCGAGAAGTGCACGGAGTACGGGTGGCCATGCCAGGGGCCCGGCATGCACATGCTTCGCGGCGTCGTCCACGACCCGACCGCCCGCAGGATGGGCGGCGTTGCGGGGCACGCGGGACTCTTCAGCACCGCCGCCGATCTCGCGGTGTTCTGCCGCATGCTGCTGGACGGCGGACGCGGCAACGGCGTTCGCATCCTGTCGCCGCTGACCGTCGCGAAGATGACGTCGCCCGTCATGGGCACCGAGCCCAACGTGCGCGGCCTCGGATGGGACATCGATTCGGCGTACTCCTCGAATCGGGGCGAGCTGCTGCCCGTGGGTTCCTTCGGCCACACCGGCTTCACGGGGACGTCGCTCTGGATCGATCCAGCCACGCGTCTGTTCGTCGTGTTCCTCTCGAACCGCGTTCACCCGGACGGCAAGGGAGACGTCACGCCGCTTCGCGCGAAGGTCGCGACGATCGCGGCATCTGCGATCGCCGACGCCTCGTCCGCGCCTCAGGGGCGGCTGATGACCGGACGCGATTTCGGCGCGTCGGGTTCACTGCCCGCGCGTCCGAAGGAAGGGCCGGTGCAGACGGGACTCGATGTGCTCCGCTCGCAGGGGTTCGCGATGCTGCACGGCAAGCGCGTTGGCCTGGTGACGAACCACACGGGACGCGCACGCGACGGCGCGACGGGCATCGATCTGCTCTTCGCCGACAAAGCCGTGAAGCTGGTCAGCCTCTTCAGCCCCGAGCACGGCATCCGCGGCATTCTCGACGCCGCGGTGGCCTCGGCGGTGGACGACAAGACGGGTCTGCCCATCAATTCCCTGTACGGCGAGACCGAACGCCCGACAGCGGCCATGCTCGGGAACCTCGATGCGATCGTCATCGACCTGCAGGACGTCGGCGCGCGCTTCTACACCTATACGACGACGATGGCGTACGTGATGGAGGAGGCGGCGAAGCGCCGCCTGCCGGTTGTCGTACTCGATCGTCCGAACCCGGTAAACGGCTGGCAGATTGAGGGGCCCGCGCTCGATCAGCAGTCGGTTGGATTCACCGGCTACTTTCCGCCGATGCCGATCCGCCACGGGATGACGCTCGGGGAGCTCGCCCGGATGTTCAACGGGGAAAACAGGATCGGCGCGGATCTGACCGTCGTCGCGATGAAGAACTGGCATCGGGACCAGTGGTACGACGAGACGGCGCTGCCGTGGATCAGCCCGTCGCCGAACATGCGGAACCTGAATGAAGCGACGCTGTACCCGGGCATCGGGGCCATTGAGAGCACGAACATCTCCGTCGGGCGTGGAACGGACACGCCCTTCGAGCAGGTCGGGGCGCCATGGATCAACGGCGTGCACCTG
This sequence comes from Vicinamibacteria bacterium, assembly GCA_025937075.1. The sequence continues at coordinate 2,420 of JAICSD010000457.1, forward strand.
GCAGAGTTGCTGAATGGACGCAGCCTGCCGGGGATCCGCTTCTATCCGGTTCGGTTCACCCCCATGTCGAGCAAGTACGCGAAGCAGGAATGCCAGGGCGTGTTCATGGTCGTCACGGATCGGGAGGCAGTGCACCCCGTTCGCGTCGGCCTCGAAATCGCGGCCGCGTTGTCGAAGCTGTATCCCGCGGATTTTCAGATCGATCTGGCCGCGCGCCTCTTCGGCTCGCGCGATACGCTGACACGCGTCAAGCAGGGAGAGGATCCGTCGTCGATCGCGGCATCGTGGAACGCCGCCGAGGCGCAGTGGCGGCTCCGGCGGGCGAAGTATTTGCTCTATCGCTGAGGTAGTCGACCTCCTCACCGCGCCCGCTTCTTGTTCACATACATCCGCTCGTCGGCCTTCTGGACGAGCGCGGTGACATCCGTCGCGTCGCGCGCCACCTCGACACAGCCGACACTGAGGCCGACGCCGGCGGGAAGCGCCGCGATCTCGGGCGCGGCCGCGAAATTCCTCTGCAGCTGTTCGCCGCGCCGCCACGCCTCTTCTTCCCCGCACGAAATCAGCACGAGGAATTCGTCGCCGCCCCATCGGAACACATAGTCGGCCTCGCGGATGTTGCGGAGGAGAAACGCCGCAACCTGACGCAGCACCTGATCGCCGGTCTCGTGTCCGAGCGTGTCGTTGATCGTCTTGAAGCGGTCGATGTCGATGAAGAGGATCGACAACGGCGTCTCGTAGCGCCGGTGCCGCTGCAGCTCGCGCCCGATGATCTCGTGGAAGAAGCGGCGGTTCCGGCAGCCGGTGAGCGTGTCGGTGATCACGAGCTGCCGGAGATCGTTCTGCGCCGCTTCGAGACGGCGGTTCGTGCGGCGCAGCTCCGATGTCATGTCCTCGAACGCCATGAGCTGCATGCCGAGCGCGGTCACGAGCACGACGACCGACGTGACGAAGAACGCGCGTCCCAGACCCGGCGCGTCCGGCGTCGAGATGGCCGCCGCGATCCACAGATTCAGTGCCGTCAGAAACAGGAACGTGGCGCCGATCAGGGCGGCGCCGAGCATGCGCATCTGGCGCAGCAGAAGGAGGTGCGCCGCACCCGCGGCCGCGAAGGCGCCGGCGATCAGGA
>JAICSD010000033.1 GCA_025937075.1 Vicinamibacteria bacterium
CGCCGAGGGGAGCGTCGATCTTGGTGCGCCACTGGCGGGCGCGCCTTTCGGCGACGTGGGCAGCGCGCGGGAGGTGACCCCGCCGCCGCCGCCCCCGAGACCGGCTGGCCCCGTGCGCTCGGGAGAGTTGGTGCGATCACCGCAAAAGACGATCGATGTGCGTCCCGTCTACCCTGACGTGGCCCGCGCGGCACGAGTCCAGGGAACGGTAGTGCTCGAGGCGGTGCTCGATCGCGCCGGACGCGTCAGTCAGGTGCGCGCGGTGAAGTCCGTTCCGCTGCTGGATCAGGCCGCGATCGCTGCTGTTCGGCAGTGGCAGTACACGCCGAGTACGCTCCATGGTGTACCGGTTGAAGTGTTGATGACCATCACGGTGACCTTTACGCTCCAGGAATGATCGCGCTGCTCGTGATACTGGCGCTCGCCGTACAGGGCCCGCCCGCGCCCCAGACGCCGAATCAGGCCCGGATGGCGCGCGCCGAACAGGTGACAGACGGTCTGCTGGCGGCGCCGCCCGAGCGATGGCCCGGGATGCTGGCGTCGGAAGAGCCGGCGTTCGTGCTCGGTCCGTTGCGTATGACGGTGCTCATGCGAGGGAGCCGGGCCGCGGCCGCGCAACGCTACGCGGACGCCCTCGCGCCCTTCGCGCTGCTGCGCGCAATCGGCCGCGTGACGAACACGCCCAGAGTACAGCTCGAGGCGCTCCAGAACCTCGGGAACGCGAACTTCTTTCTGCGGCGCTATCAGGAGGCCGCTGATGCGTACTCTGCAGCAGTGGCGCTCGCTCGCGACGCGCGCGAAACCGACTACGAAGCGTCGGCGCTCGACGGTGTCGCAATGGTGGCGTACAGCCGCGGCGACTACGCTGCCGCGCTCGATGGCTATCGCGCCGCGCTCGACATCGCCGAGCGGGACGCGGAGCCGGCGCCGATCGCGCGGGGGCTCGTCAGCGTGGGGAACGTCCAGTACCTCCAGGGCGACTACGATCTCGCCGCCGCCTCGTATCGGCGCGCGATCACCTTGCTGGGAGGCGCGTCTGACAACGAGACGCTGGCGATGGCGTGGCGTGGTGCTGCACGCGTCTATACCGCGCAGGGAGACCTCGCGTCAGCGCTCGTCGCCCAGGCACACGCGCTCGCCGATGCGCGCCGGCGCGCCGCGCGATCCGAGATCGCCAACGATCAGGAGCAGGTCGGGGAGCTGCACTTCAAGCTCGGGAACATCGCCGAGGCGCGCTCGACGTTCGATGACGCGCGGCGGATGTTCGATGCGCTCCGGGATGTCGAAAGCGCGGGCCGGCTCCTGGCCGATATCGGCCTGACGGAGCTCGTCGCGGAGCGGTTCGAGGCTGCCGTCGCCGCGTACACGCAAAGCCGAGATCGATTCCAGCAGGCCAAGAACCCGGTGGGAATCGGCCACGCGTGGGTCGGCATCGGCTTCAGCGAGGCCGGCCGCGCACGGTTCCCCGATGCGATCGACGCGTATAAGGTGGCCATCGGGATCTTCGACGCGAACCATCGCGATGAGGACGCCGGACGCGCGTGGCTCGGGTTGTCGCTCGCGCACTACGCATCCGGCGACTACACCTCCGCTCTCGACGACGCCACGCGCGTGGCGGCCATCGGCGCCGCCATTCACAACGACGATCTCGCGTGGCGCGCCGACGTACGGTCAGGCGACGCCCTCCGCCGGCTCGGCCGTCTCAGTGAAGCGCGCGACGAGTTCAACGCGGCGATAGCGCTGATCAATACCATCGCGGCGCAGGCCGCCACGAGCGCTGACGCACGGACGATGCTCGAGGACAGCGGGAATGCGTGGGCCGGCCTCGCGTTCACGATGGCGCAGGAGGGAGATCCTGAGGCCGCCCTGCTCGCCGCAGAGCAGCGCCGGAGCCACCTCGTGCGGGTGATGCTGGCGCCCTTTGAACGCGACGTCACGCGCGGGATGACGAGCGGCGAAATCGAGAGCGAGCGTGCGAGGCTGCGCGCGATCGTGTCGCTGACGGCGGAGCGCCGCGCGGAGCGGGCGTCGCCGAGACCCGATCGCGACCGGCTGACGCGGATCGAAGAACAACTCTCGTCCGCCCTGGCGGCGCGAGACCGCGAACAGCGGGCGCTCTACGAGAAGCAGCCCGATCTCGCACTGTGGCGAGGCCGTCGACCCGTGCGCTCCCTCGACCAGCTGACCTCCGCCCTCGATGCCGAAACGACGGCCGTGGAGTTCATCGCGGAAGACGACGAACTGCTCGTGCTCACCGCCGCGCGCGAGCGGCGAACAACAGACGACGGCTTGCTCGATTCGCGCGTCACCGCATCCGTCGTCCCATGGCACCGGCACGATTTCGCGGTGTCGATCGCCACGGCGATCGAACGCGCATCCGCTGCCGACGTGCGCGTATGGGCAGAGCGCGTGAAGCCAGTGGCCGACATGCTGATGCCGCTCATCACGCCGCATCTGACCGGCACGACGCGCCTGGTCGTCGTCCCCGATGACGTCCTGTGGAGTGTCCCGTTCGAGGCGCTGCCGCTCGCATCGTCTGATCTCGCCTCGACGGTCGATGTCACATACGCGTCGTCGCTCTACACCCTCAGCCTTCGCAGGCGCGTGCGCGAGGACGGTGAGGTGTCGTTCATCGGCGCGCCCGTCCTTGCGAGCGACACCGAAGCGCAGCTCGCGGCAGCCGTGCCCGAGTGGGCTCCTGAGAATCCGGATCTTGTCGAGCGCGACGTACAGGAGCAGGCACGCGCGTACGGTGAAGAGGCACATGTCGTCACACGCGCTGACGCGACACAGGCGGCCGCGCTCGCGTCGCTCGAGCGCGCGTCGATGCTGGAACTTGGGGCGCGGCTGCAGTTGAGTGGGGCCGCGCCGCTCTTTTCCTGCGTGCTGTTGTCACCCGCGGCAGCCGAGCGGACAGACGACGGCCGGTGGGAACTGCGGGAATGGTTGAACGGGACGGGACGAGGCGCGGTAATGGTGCTGCCCGATGCGGGTGGTGCAGGTGGCGGCGGGCTTGACGCCGCCATGATGGCGCTCGACTGGGCCAGCGCGTCAGCCGGGACGAGCGCGGTCTTCGTCGCGCGGACCCCCGAGTCCGTGTTCGACCCGGCGCCCGTCCTGCGCGCCATCCATGCGTCGCGTGCGGCGGGGATTCCCCTCGAGCTGGCGTATCGAGCGGCCGTGTCGAGCGTGCACCAGGCGGCCGCCAGCGGGCCCTCGGGATGGGCGGCGCTGCGTGTCATCGGCCGATTCCATTAATGCTTTTCGTAAAGCCGAGTTTAGGCTACACTGCGCGCGCACCCCTTCCTTCGATCAGGAGACACCATGGTTGACGCGTCGACTCCGGGAGCGCCTTCAAGCAACCGGAACGTAATGATCGTGCTGGCTTATCTCTGGCTGCTGGCCCTCGTCCCGCTGCTCGTAGAGAAGAACGATGCCGAGGTCCAATGGCATGCGAAGCACGGCATCGTGCTGATGGTGGCGGAGATCGTCTTGTGGATTGCGCTCGGGCTGCTCTCGACGTTGCTCGGCGCCATTACCGCCGGCCTGGGTTGCCTCGTGGGGCTGTTCTATCCGATCCTGTGGATCCTGATTCTCGTGGTCCATATCGTTGCGATCGTGAAGGGCGTCAACGGCAAGCGGCTCATCATCCCGGGACTGAGCGAATACGCCAGCCGGTTCTGATCGGTCCGAACGAGTGAGTCACGGGGCAGCCGGCTTTCCGGTTGCCCCGTGCTGTTTGTCACGTGTTACGCAAGACCAAGGTCAGAATGGGGATAGCGGTGGCGGCCACGGCGGTGGTCCTCAGCCCCCTCGCGCTTGCCGCCCAGACGCGCGTCACGCTCGCCGTCGACGCGATTCACGCCTATCGGAGCGTCGCCTCCCCGATGGCTGCGCACCTCGGGATCCGCTGCCGTTTCCAGCCCACCTGCAGCCGGTACGCGGAAGAAGCCATTAAGAAGTACGGCGTCCTCGACGGGAGTCTCAAGGCCGGCCGGCGCCTGCTCCGGTGCACGCCGCTGACACCAATGGGGACTATTGATCCACCGTGATCGTTGCTTGGGCGATAACTACCAACTCCCAACTCCCAACTCCCAACTCCCAACTTCCAACGCCCAACTTCCAACGCCAATGTCGGCCCCTCAGACGGCTGAGGGCCTGTCGCGGATGAAGTCGCGTCCGCGCACGATCTCTGCCGCGTTCTTCGCGGCGCCGACAAACGGGATCGCGTTCAATCCGGTGTCGATGAGTCCTCCGAAGAATCCCTTGCGCCGCACCGTTGCGCCGATGGTCGCGATCGCGACCACTGCGCCCACAATCGGCAGTTCGCGCGACAGCCGCCGCGAGAGTCTGGCGCCACCCCACCGGACAAGACGATTCGCCATGCCGTCGCCAACTGCAAAGGGTGTTCCGCACAGCGCCTGAACCGGCGAATCCTGAACCCCGAACCCCGCGTCATTCATAATGAACTGTGTCCCCTCGGGTGCTCATCGTGGGCGGCGGATTTGGCGGGCTTTACGCGGCGCAGGCGTTCCGCGGCCGGCCTGTCGACGTCACGCTCATCGACCGTCGTAACCACCATCTGTTTCAGCCGCTCTTGTACCAGGTCGCGACGGCGGCGCTGTCGCCCGGCGATATCGCCTCGCCGATCCGATGGGTGTTGCGGCGGCAGCGCAACGTCGAGGTGCTGCTCGGCAACGTCGAGCGATTCGACACGGCACGAAACGTCGCCGTGCTCTCCGACGGAACGGAGTTTCCGTATGACTACGCCATCGTTGCGGCGGGTGCGACGCACGCCTATTTCGGACACGAAGACTGGGAATCCTATGCGCCGGGTCTGAAAACGCTCGAAGACGCGCTCGAAATTCGCCGTCGCGTCCTGCTCGCGTTCGAGCGCGCCGAACGCGAATCGGATCCGGCCAGGCGGAACACGCTGCTGACGTTCGTGATCGTCGGCGGCGGCCCGACCGGCGTCGAGCTGGCGGGGGCGCTCGCCGAAATCTCGCGTCAATCGCTGGCTCGCGACTTCCGCCATTTCGATCCTGCGGCTGCCAGGATCATCCTGCTCGAAGGCGGGCCCTCGGTGCTGTCGACGTTTCCCGAATCGCTGCGCGAGAGCGCCCGCCGCGACCTCGAACATCTCGGCGTCCAGGTGCGCACGGGCTCGATCGTGACGCGCGTCGAACCCCAGGCGGTATACGTCGGCGACGAACGGATTGCGGCGGCGACGATCCTGTGGGCCGCCGGCGTGGCGGCTTCGCCGCTGGGCGCCGCGCTTGGCGCGCCGACCGACCGCGCGGGCCGCGTGCTTGTCAATCCAGACCTTACGGTGCCCGGCTGCACGAACGTGTTCGTCATCGGCGATCTCGCGTCGCTGAAAGACGAGCACGGTCAGGCGCTTCCCGGCGTGGCGCAGGTCGCGATTCAGATGGGCGTGCACGCAGCGCACAACATCATGCGCGCCGTCGAGCATCAGCCGCTCCGTCCCTTTCACTATCGCGATTACGGGAACCTCGCGACGATCGGGCGGGCCAAAGCCGTGGCGGATTTCCACTGGCTGCGGCTCAAGGGGTTGATCGGGTGGCTGGCCTGGGTCTTCATCCACCTCGTCAAACTGATCGGATTCCGGAACCGTATTCTGGTGATGGTGCAGTGGGCGTGGGCGTACGTCAGCTATCAGCGGTCGGTACGGTTGATTACCGGCAATCCAGACACCAAGACGTGAGCGTGAGCACCGCGCGCGGCGGCCGCGCAGCAGCCATCGCGATCATGGCCGTCGCCGCTCTTGCAGCCGTGGCGCCCATGCCTCGCTGGACCATCGAGCGATGGTATTCGAACGGCGTCTTTCCACTGCTGCAGCACAGGCTCACGTCGTTCTCGAATCTGGTTCCGTTCGCACTGTTCGATGCGCTCTGGGTTGTCGCGACGGCATGCGCGGCGGCCTGGACGTACCGGCGCTCGCGTACCCGTCCTCTCGCGGCCGCCGTTCGGCGGATGGCCTTCGAGGCAATGACAGCCGCCGCGAGCGTCTACCTCGTATTCCTCGTGACGTGGGGATTGAATTACCGCCGGGTCCCACTCCGGGAACGGCTCGATTTCGACGCGGCGCGCGTTACTCGCGCAGCGGCGGGCGAGCTGGGCGCGCGCGTTGCCGGGCAGTTGAACACCTCGTATGCCGATGCGCACCGCCAGCCGACGTCCATTGGCGCACTCGCGGCGGCGTTCGCCTCGACCCAGCGGAGCCTCGGCGCATCCTGGACGATCCTGCCCGCGAGGCCAAAGCAGACGCTGCTTGGCGCGTATTTCCATCAGACGGGCATCACCGGCATGACGGACCCGTTTCTGCTGGAGACGATGATCGCTCCCGATCTGCTGGACGTCGAGAAGCCGTTCGTCATCGCGCACGAGTGGGCGCACCTGGCGGGATACGCGGACGAATCGGAAGCAAACTTCGTCGGCTGGCTCGCGTGCCAGCACGCAGATGCCTCGGCGCAGTACAGCGCAGCGTTGATGATGATCGGCTACGTACGTCCGCCGAACGTCAGCCTTCGTCGGGCGCTCGCGATCGGACCCCGGACGGACCTGTTTGCGATCCAGGAGCGTTACGCGCACACCAGCCGGACGCTCCAGATGGCAGCTCGCGAAGGATACAACGCGTATCTCAAGGCGAATCGCGTGCAGGCCGGCGTCGTCAGCTACGATCTCGTGGTCCAGCTCGTCCTCGGTAGCGCGTTCGACCGGAACGGTAATCCGGTCATGCGCTGACGGGCGCGTGTCTTGCAGCGCCTGCGCTCGGGCTGATGGCGAAGCGCTTGACGTTCCGTCGTATGAAGGATCGTGATCCGGTTGCGTCGGCGAAGATGGCGGGGCTGCACTACAGCACCGACACGCGCCCCGGGATCCGTCGCGTCAAGCGCGGCAAGGCGTTCAGATACCTGCAGCCTGACGGACGTCCCGTGCACGACCCGGACACCCTCGAGCGGATCCGCAAGCTGGTGATCCCCCCGGCATGGCGCGACGTCTGGATCTCGCCCGATCCTCGCGGCCATCTGCAGGTCACCGGCATTGACGCCCGCGGCCGGAAGCAGTACCGCTATCACCCGCGCTGGCGCGAAGTGCGCGATGAAACGAAATACAACCGGATGATCGAGTTCGGCCGCGCGCTGCCCCTGATCCGAAGACGAACGCAGGCAGACGTCCGCCGTTCCGGGCTCCCGCGCGAAAAGGTCCTCGCAACCGTGGTCCAGCTCCTCGAGAAGACGTTCATCCGCGTCGGCAATGACGAGTACGCGCGCGAGAACCACTCGTACGGCCTGACGACGATGCGCGACGGGCACGTTCGCGTCAACGGCTCGAAGGTGAAGTTCATCTTTCGGGGAAAGAGCGGGGTCGAGCACGACCTCGAGCTCGACGACCGGCGGCTCGCGCGCATCGTGAAGCAGTGCCGCGATCTGCCGGGGCAGGAACTCTTTCAGTACCGCGACGAGGGGGGACACGTCGTGGACATCGGGTCCGCGGACGTGAATGCGTATTTGAAGGACATCACGGGCCGCGACTTCACATCGAAAGACTTCCGGACGTGGGCCGGAACGGTGCTCGCGGCGACGCTGCTGCGCGAATATGAGACCGTCGACTCGGCGGCCCGTGCGAAGAAGAACATCGTCCGCGCCGTCGAAGAAGTCGCCAGGAAACTCGGGAACACGAAAGCCGTCTGCCGCAAGTGTTACATCCACCCGGCGATCTTCGACGCCTATCTGGATGGGACGATGGCTAAGACTGTTGCCCAACGCGCCGCTCGCGCGGCGAAGAGCATCGGCCGGATGACGGCCGCTGAGGCCGCGGTCCTCGGCCTGCTTCAGCGACGACTCGCCAAGGCTGGATAACAATAACTACCCAACTTCACAACTTCCAACTACACAAGGCGATTGGCTTGGTGGTTGTCACCTTGCGTAGTTGCGTAATTGAGTAGTTGTCTTAGCGCGCTCTCAGTGAAATCCCCCCATTGGTCCCTTCCAGCTCCACCTTTGGTCCTCCGCCGTTCAATCGTCCTTCCAGCCGGCGCCGGCTCGATTCGGTGGTCTCGAGCGAGAGGCCGCTCACGCCGATCGTGCCGTTGCTGAGGCTGGCCGAAATCGTGGCCTTGCTGTCGGATGGCATCTGCAACTTGATTCCGCCGTTGGTGCACTCGAGCTTGACATCGCCCGCAACCCTGGTCAGATCGACATCGACGCCGCCGTTCGTCGTACTCGCCACGATGGGACCGCCAATCTCACGCCCGCGCACGCCGCCGTTCGTTGTCTCAGCCTGGATGCGGCCGTTCAGGCCCTGGAGATCGATCCCGCCGTTCACGGTCGCGAACTTCACGTCCGCCGCCGCCGGCACCTTCACGTGGTACTCGACCTGACCGTTCGAGCCAGACCAGTTGAGACCGCCCGACGGCCGATCGATTTTGGTTTCGATTCGAATGCCCGAGGAGGAGACATCCTCCGTGATTTGGATGCGCTGGAGCTCCGCCTTCGCCGCTTCCGGGGAGCCGGCTTTGGCTTTCTTGATGGCGGTCACTTCGACGGCGTTACCGGTCGACGGTTCCACGCTGATGCGGCCGTTGCGGTTCGCGATCTCGAGGCGCCCGTTGGGCGGCAGCGTGTAGGTTTTCTGCCACTGCGCCGTTTCCTCGGATCCGAAGCCCGCCGAGACGATGTCGCATCCTCCCGCCGCGACGAGCAGCGGCAGAACGAGGATGGGAAGCACACGACGCGCGAAGCGCTGGGGCATGGACACTCCTTCTATATCCGATTTTAGACGTCCGGCGGCCCGGAGCCGTTCAATGGCCCAGGGGCCTTACGACTTTGGGAGTTGGGAGTTGGGAGTTGTCATTCAGCGGGTATAATCCCCGCGCGTGTCAGACCGCAAGTACCGCCAACGCGGGTATCAGGACGAGCCGCGTGAACGTCGTCCGGAATCGCGGCCGGAGCAGAAGAAGGAATATGCGCCGCGCGGGCAGCCGCCGGTCCAGCCGAAGACCTTCAATATGCCCGGCTTCCGAGAGGTCATCAAGTGCGCGCGCTGCGGCGGCGTGCTGACCGTTGCGGCCGCGTGGAGTCCGGACGGCAAGTGTCCGAAATGCGGCGCCGACCTCCACACGTGCGCGCAGTGCGTGCACTTCGACACGAGCGCGCCCTTCGAATGCCAACAGCCGATCCCCGTCCGCATCTCGCCGAAAGACGCGCGCAACACCTGTCAGAGCTTCGAACCCCGCACCACCGTCGAACGCGAAACGACGTCCACGACGGCTCCGACCAGCACCTCGAGCGCCAAGAAAGCGTTCGACGATCTCTTCAAGTAGGTGGGCCATGCACCGTGTTCTGACGACCGTGGTCGTCATGTCATGCCTCGCGGCGGCGGGCGCCGCGCAGGCGCCGAAAACGCATCGGCTCGAGGCGACGTCGTCGACGGTAGCGTACGGCTGGTATGACGCTGCCGGAAAGCCGGTCCTCACGATCGCGTCCGGTGACATCATCGACGTCGATACGCTGCTCACCAACCGTCCGGCGGGCCTTCTCCGGGCCGGCGTTCCCGAGAATCAGATTCAGCAGTCGCTGAAGGACATCGAAGCGCAGGTCCCGCAGGATCAGCGCGGGCCCGGCGGTCACATCCTGACCGGACCGGTCTTCGTCGAAGGCGCCGAGCCCGGCAACGTTCTCGAAATCCGGATACTGTCGATCGATCTCGCGATCCCGTACGGCTACAACGGCTGCAGCGGCTACATCCGCGAGAACTGCTCCGACGATCGCACGCAGCGGACGCGCATCATCCCGCTCGACGCGAAGACGATGACGGCGGCTTTTGCTCCGGGGATCGTCATTCCGCTCCATCCCTTCTTCGGGAGCGTGGGAGTGGCGCCGGATCCCTCGCTGGGACGCATCAGCAGCAATCCACCGGGGACGCACGCCGGCAATCTCGACAATCGTCTCCTCGTCGCCGGCACGACGCTGTACATCCCGGTTCACGCGCGCGGCGCGCTGTTCGAGGTGGGTGACGGCCACGCGGCGCAGGGAGACGGCGAGGTCGATCAGACCGCGATCGAAACGTCCCTGCGCGGACGGCTGCAGCTCACCGTGCGCAAGGACATGACGCTGACCTGGCCGCGCGCCGAAACGCCGACGCTTTACGTCGCGATGGCGACCGACAAGGATCTGGCGGTGGCCACGAAGACAGCGATTCAGGAAATGATCGACTTCCTCGTCCGCGACAAGCATCTCGAGAAGCAGGCCGCCTATCAGCTCACCAGCGTGGCCGGCGACGTCATCGTCACGCAGCTCGTCGACGGCAACGTCGGCGTCCACGTCACGATGCGGAAAGACATCTTCAAATGATCGCTGTTGGACTGCTTGTTGCCGTTCTCGCGCAGGCGCCCGCTCCGCCTGCGCCGCAGGATTTTGCCCAGTTCGAGCGCCTGACGACCGGCGCCGACCACGGCGGCCTCTCTCCGGACGGCAGGTGGCTCGTGTACACGATCACGCGCAGCGACCGGTCGAGCGAACTGCGCGTCGTCCGCGTCGCCGATGGCGCGACCAAGGCCATCGCCTACGGAACGCTGCCGTCGTTTTCGGCGGACTCGCGCTTCCTCGCGGCGTCGGTTGGCGTGTCCGAAGGAGACGAACTGAAGCTCCGGAAAGAGAAGAAGCCGGTCCACCGCAAGCTGGCGATCGTCGACCTGTCGACGCTCACCATCAGTGCCATCGACGAGGTCGAATCGTTCGCGTTCGATGCCGGTGGCGGACATCTGCTGATCCGCCATTACGCACCCGACCGCAAGGACGTGGAGCGGAAGGACACGGATCGGCAGCCGCTCGATCCCGAGGAAACCGTCGGAGCGACGGCGGTGGTTCGCGATCTGGCCGCCGCCAAGGACACGACCTTCGGGAACGTCGCCGACGCGGCGTGGCAGACGAAAGGTCCGCTGCTCGCAATCGCGGTCGGCGGACAGGGGCTGACCGGCAACGGCGTCCAACTGTTCGATCCCGCCGCGGGCACGCTGCGGGTGCTCGATTCCGGCGCTGCGCGTTACCTCGATTTGACCTGGCGGAAGGACGCGGGAGATCTCGCGTATCTCAAGTCGCGGGCCGATGCGAGCCGCGACGGCCTGGCCTATGACGTGCACGCGTGGACGGCGATCAATACGCCATCGGAGCGCGAGGCGCACCTGTCGTGGCCCGATGGATCTACGGGCGATCAGCGCATCTCCGCATTTCGGCGTCCGTCATGGTCCGATCAGGGCGGCTGGCTGTTCGTTGGCGTCGCCCCGTGGCCGCGTAAGTCGGACAGATCGGCGCCTGACCTCGGCAACGGTGACGGACCACCGGCCGCCGCCACAGACAAGGACGAGCGCGCCTCCGTCGACGTGTGGCATGCGAAGGACGTCGACGTGATGCCGAAGCAGAAGGTCAATGCGCGCCGCGACAGCGAGCGCACGTTCCTCGCGGCCTGGAAGATCGGTGCCCCATCGTTGACCGTGCTGGCCCACGATTACACGGAACAGGTGTCCCCGCTGGCGCAGGACGGCGCCGCGTACGCCGTGAGCTGGACCTCGTCTGCCCTGGAGCGGAGCTGGGGACGGTTTGGGTCGGCGACGCTCTTCGTCGTGGACGGCGCGACCGGAGCGCGGACGCAGGTGGCCGAACACGTTGATGACCGGTTCGTTCGCCCGAGTCCGGGCGGCCGCTACATCCTCTATTACGTCGATGGCCAGTTCTCCATCGTCGACGTGGCACAGAAGACTGCGCGGACTCTCACGCGCTCGATTCCGACGTCGTTCGCCGACGTCGACTCGGACGAAACGGATGTGACCCGTCCGTGGTTCGGCATCGCCGGCTGGACGAAAGACGACAGGGACGTGCTGTTGTACGACAAGCACGACATCTGGCAGGTCCCGACCGATGGCGGCCGTCCTGTGCGGCTGACCGACGGCGCTGCCGACGAGATCCGCTATCGCTACGTGGACGTCGATCCGGATACGCGCGCGATCGATCGCGCGCGCCCCATCTACCTGAGCATGTTCGGATTGCTCACCAGGAAGTCTGGATTCGGGCGCCTGGCGCCGAACGCCACGTCGCCGGAACGTCTCCTCTGGATGGACAAGGACGTCGCGCGGCTGGGGAAAGCGAAGGACGCGCCGGTGTTCGACTACGTCGTGCAGTCGTTCGATGATTCGCCCGACGCGTTCGTCGGGGGCGCCGATCTGAAGGACGCGCGGCAGGTCACAACGACGAATGCGTTCCAATCGCGGTATGCCTGGGGCCGTTCAGAGCTCGTCGCCTACAAGAGCGAACGGGGCGCGCGTCTGCAGGGCGTGCTCCGGTATCCGGCAGGCTACGAGCGCGGACGCGCGTATCCGATGATCGTGTACGTGTACGAGAAGCTGTCGGACACGCTTCATCAGTACTCGCCACCCTCCGAACGGGACTACTACAACGTCACGGCGTTCCAGAGCGCCGGGTACTTCGTCCTCGAACCCGACATCGTGTTCCGCGCGCGCGAGCCGGGGCTCTCGGTGGTCGAGTGCGTGCGTCCCGCGGTGGCTGCGGTTGCCGCGATGGGCGTCATCGACCCGAAGCGCGTCGGGATCGTCGGGCACTCGTGGGGCGGCTTCGACACCGCGTACCTCGCGACGCATACGACCGTGTTTGCCGCGGCTGTGGCCGGAGCGCCGATTACCGATCTCGTGAGCAACTACGGCAACCACCACTGGGGACCGGGCATCGCGGAGACCGATCACATCGAGACGGGGCAGCAGCGGATGCAGGTGCCGCTGTACGAGGATCCTGAGGCCTACGTCCGCAACTCCGCGGTGTTCGGCGTCGCGACGATGACGACGCCGCTGCTGATCGAGGTTGGCGACGCGGACGGGACCGTCTTCTGGCACCAGGGCGTGGAGTTGTACAACGTCGCGCGCCGCGCCAGGAAGAACGTCGTTTTACTCGTATATGCGAACGAAGATCACGGCCTGCGGCAGAAACCGGATCAGATCGATTACCACCGCCGCATCATGGAGTGGTTCGGGCACTATCTGAAGGGGGACGCTGCAGCGCCCTGGATCACGAACGGCGTCGCTTACCTGGACGAGAAGAGATAACGACGCAAGTACACAACTTCCAACTACGCAAGGAGATCTGTTTGGAAGTAGGGCGCCCCTTTACGGGGCGCCGAGGTCAATTCCAGCGTAGACCCCGCAACTGCTCGAGGTTGACGTTCCCCCCGCTGAGCACGCAACACACCTTGGTCCCCACGGGCAGTTTGATCAAACCTTGCAGCAGCGCGGCGACGGGCGCTGCGGCGGCCCCTTCGGGGACGACCTTCAGGTGGGACATGATCCAGACGACCGCGTCGAAAATCTGCTCGTCGGGGAGCGTCACCAGTTCATCGACGTAGTCGCGGACGATCTCGTACGTCTTTTCGCCGACGCGCTTCACGCGCAGGCCGTCGATGATGCAGTCGACGCGATCGAGCGTGAGCAGGCCGCCTTCAGCGACGCTGCGGGTCATGCCGGGCGCGCCTGACGATTCGACACCGATGACGCGGATCTTCGGGTTGCACGCCTTCAAGGCGAGCGCGACGCCCGAGATTAATCCGCCGCCGCCGATCGGCACGATCGCCGCTTCGACTTCCGGCCAGTCCTGGTAGATTTCCAGCCCCACGGTCCCCTGGCCCTGAATCAGCTCCAGGTCGTCGAAGGGGTGGATATAGGTGTATCCCTTCTCCTCGACGAGCGCCCGCGCCCGTTCGTTCGCCTCGTCCCAGATGGTGCCGTGCAGCACGACTTCGGCGCCGTACGCGCGCGTGGCGTCGATTTTCGACGGCGTCGCGTTCTCCGCCATGCACACGACCGCTTTGATGCCGTAGCGGGCCGCCGCAAGCGCGACCCCTTGCGCGTGGTTGCCGGCGGACGAGCAGACGACGCCGCGCCGCTTCTGTTCGTCGCTGAGCAGCGCGAACTTGTTCATCGGTCCGCGGATTTTGTACGAGCCGCCGCGCTGGAACAGTTCCGCCTTCAGGCGGACGTCATACCCGGTGCGCTCCGACAGCAGGCGCGACGTGATGATTGGCGTGTGGTACACGTGCTCGCCCATGCGGGCGCGTGCATCCTCGAAGTCCTTGCGTGTCAGCGGCGGCATCCGGCGAGTATACAATCCGCGCATGCACACTCGATTTCTTGCCGCTGCCGTGCTCGCGAGCGCCGCCGTCGCGGCGCCGCACACGCAATCCGCGCCGCCCCGGCCGGCCACCGCCGCGCGCGACGCGAACGCCGTCGTCGACCCGCACGATTATCAGGACCTCCGGTGGCGCAGCGTCGGACCGACGCGCGGCGGGCGCGTGACCGCCATCGCCGGCGTCCGCAGCCAGCCCTGCACGTTCTACATGGGCGCGACGGGCGGCGGGGTGTGGAAAACGACCGACTGCGGGGACGTGTGGCTGCCGGTCACCGACGGACAGATCGAAACCGGGTCGATCGGATCCATCGACGTCTCCGAAACCGACCCCAACGTCGTGTATGTGGGCACCGGGAGCGCGGCGATCCGCAGCAACGTCATCATCGGCCGCGGCGTCTACAAATCGATCGACGCGGGAAAGACCTGGCACTTCATGGGCCTTCGCGAGGCGGGGCAGATCGGAGCGATTCGCGTGCATCCGACGAACCCGGACGTCGCCTGGGCGGCGGCGCTCGGATCGCCTTACGGGCCGAACGATGAGCGCGGGATCTTCAAGACGAGCGACGGCGGGAAGACCTGGCGCAAGGTCCTGTTCGTCAACAACGAGACCGGCGGCCGCGTCGTCGCCGTCAACATGTCCAACCCCGACGAGCTCTATGCGGGAATGTATCGCGGCTTCCGCAAAGGCTGGGACATCATCAGCGGCGGCCCCGCCAGCGAAGGAGGCATCTATAAGTCCACGGATGGCGGCGAGCACTGGACGCATCTCACCAACGGGCTTCCGCAGAAACTGATCGGGAAGATCGACCTCGACATCGCGCGGAGTCGCCCGCAGACGGTCTACGCGATGATTGAAGCGCCCGGCGACGAGGGGGGACTCTACCGATCGGACGACGCCGGCGCGTCATGGAAACTGGTGAACAACAGCCAGCGGCTGCGCGCGCGTCCGTTTTATTTCAATTACGTCGACGTCAACCCGAAGAACCCGGAGGAAGTTTGGGTGAACGAGCTGGGCGTCCACAAGTCAGTGGACGGTGGGAAGACGTTCACGACCGTGAACCCGCCGCACGGCGACAATCACGGCGTCTGGTTCAACCCCGACAATCCGGACTACCTGATCCAGTGCAACGACGGCGGCGCCACGGTGTCCATCGACCATGGCCGCACGTGGTCGACCGAGCTGAACCAGCCGACCGGCGAACTCTACATGGTCACCGTCGACGAGCAGTATCCGTATCGTCTGTACGCTCCGCAGCAGGACACGACGACGGTCATCGTCCCGAGCATGCCGCCGCATTCGTTCGGGTACGACTCGCCCGCGCAGGCGTTCTCCCAGGCATCCGGATGTGAAACGGGCGGCATCATGCCGACGCCCGACGGGAAGGTCGTGTGGGGCGCGTGCAAAGGCGAGGTCGAGCGCTACAACGTCGAGAGCGGCCAGATCCAGGGGCGATGGATTTATCCGCAGAACCGCTATGGTCACGCGCCGAACGACATCAAGTACCGGTTCCCGCGGCAGACGGTCGTCTACGTGTCCCCGCACGATCCGCACACGATCTATCAGGCGTCGCAGGTGCTGCACCGGTCGACGGACGAAGGCGTCACGTGGCAGGTGATCAGTCCGGATCTGACGGCGCACGAAGCGCAGTACCAGGTGGTGCCCGGCTCCCCGATCACGCGCGACGTGACGGGCGAGGAGGTCTATTCGTCGATTTACGCGATGGACGAGTCTCCGCTCGAACGAGGCGTGCTGTGGGTCGGCGCGAACGATGGACCGGTCAATGTCACGCGCGACGGCGGCAAGACGTGGACCAACGCGACCCCGAAGGACATCGCGCCAGGCGGGCGCGTGCAGAACATCGACGCGTCGCACCTGCGCCGCGGCTCCGCGTATATCGCGATCTACCGTTACATGCGCGAGTACGACATGAAGCCGTACATCTACAAGACGGACGACTACGGCAAAACGTGGAAGAAGCTCACGGACGGTACAAACGGGATCCCGAACGATTCACCCACGCGCGTCGTGCGCGAGGATCCGCAGGTCGCCGGGCTGCTGTATGCGGGCACCGAATTCGGCGCCTACGTGTCGTTCGATGACGGCGGGCACTGGCAGCCCCTGCAGGAGAACCTGCCGGCGACGCCGGTCACCGACATCCGCATCCACCGCGGCGACATCGTCATCTCGACGATGGGGCGGGCGTTCTGGATCATGGACGACAGCGTCGCGCTGCTGCGGCAACTGGCGCGCAGTGTGGGGCAGCGCAGCACCACGACGGCCGCTGGCGCTGCACCGCTCGACCTCACGGCGACGGCGCTGGCGCAGCCCGCGCCCACCGTGCGCTTCCGCTCGGGCGGCGGCCGCGGCGGCGGTATTTCGCCGCAGTTCCCGTCGTCCAGCGCGGCGATCGATTACATCCTCCCGGCGGGTTTCTCAGGGCCGGTGTCGCTCGAAATTGTTGACTCGCAGGGACGCGTTGTGCGCAGCGTGTCGTCGACGGCAGCGGCAGGACGCGGAGGCCGCGGCCGCGACGGCGCGGCAGCGGAGCCGGAGGATCCCGAAGCACAGCCAC
>JAICSD010000250.1 GCA_025937075.1 Vicinamibacteria bacterium
CAATTGCTCGACAACATGGCGGCCGACGTTGCCCGTGCCGCCGATGACGAGGATACGGTTCACGAGCCCACGAGAACCTTGATCCCGTAAAGGAGCGCCGCAGCAGCCAATGCGGCGGCGATCAGTCCGACCCTGCCATTCTGCAGCCACCGTTCGTACTTTCCGGCACCTGGCATCACTGTTCTCCTGAAGCGCGCATCCGATTGATTGTCAGCACACCCGCACGCGAAGCGGATCGCGGTGCCACCTACTCAACCGCCAGGAACCGTGCCACTCGTTTCGCCTCCGACCCGCTCGATCCCTTTGCAAGCGCCTGTTCCAGATAAGCGGACGACTTGTATGGGCGTCCGGCTTTGATCTTCTGCACCAGCGACTGGTCTGTACCGGGAATCGTGAGCAGATCGGCGTCGGACGCGGTGTTCGCGTTCATCGGGATGAAGCAGTACTGCGCGAGCTTCGCGGTCGCCTCCGCGCCGACATACTTGCCGATCTCGCGATCGAACTGCGCCCAGCTCCTCCACGGCCGGTACTCCGCGAATTCGTGCGTCATGCGGCGTCCCGCGCCGGGCACGAGCAGAATCTCCTCCGGCGTGGCCGTATTCAGGTTGATGTGCACGAACGCCCGCGGATAGAGCTCCATCGCCTGCTGCGGCGTCAGACCCTGGCTCACGAGCAGCGCGTTCAACTCGGTGATGCTGCCGAACGGGCGCTTCGCGACGATCGCCTTGGCGATCGCGGGCGTCATGTTCGGCATGCCCCCGAGGTCCTTCTCCGCAACCGCGTTGATGTCCACGACGCCCTGCGACTTGCCGACCTGGGCAAGCGCGACGCTGGAAGCGACAACTGCGATCGCCAGGGCAGTGACGATGGCTCTCATCGAGTAGCTCCTTCTCGTTGTGCACCAGCGCGCAGCGCCGGGTGCCGATAGAGATATGCAAGGCCGAGCAGCCCGAGCTGCGCCATGACGCCGGGTGCGAGCGCCGGCGGAGACTTCGCGGCCAGTACCTTCCACATCAGCGCACGCCCCTTCAAGGCGGGATCGCTCTCGAGCTGGTATTCGACGTTCGCACGGTAGTGAAGCACGATCCCGAAGCCACCCGCCACCACGAACAGCAGCATCAGCACCCGCAACACGCGCACGGTTCGGGCCGTGCACCGCACGGCGTGCCACACCAATGTCACGAGCGCGGCGGCCAGCATGGCGAGCGGAATGAGTTGAAGCGCGCCTTCGACGTGCTTCAGCAGGACCAGTTCGACAGACGTGCCGGCGATGCCGAGGATCAGGATGCCGAGCAGCAGTCGTCGCAGCGTGCGCAGCGTGGCTGGCGCCGTCGCGGCGAGGGCCTCGTCCATCATCCTGCCCACCTATTACGACATGCCGATGCCGGCTGCTTACGCGACGCCTCTCGGTCACGCCACACCGCGGCGCGGACTGGAGTGGCGTCGCGCAATTATTTCATCGTTTTGGAAGCCTGGTGCGCAGCTCGCTCGTACGCGACCCACGCCTCCAGAAACTCTGCGTACTCCCGACTCTCATTGGGATACAGCCGCGACAGATCGACAGCCTCGTCAGGATCGTCGTCGACGTCGAACCATCTGGAACGCCCGGACCGCAGGTCGTGGATAAACTTGCGCGGGCCGTCGCGGAAGCCCACCAGCGGCAGCGAATAATCCGTGAAGAACAGCGACAGTCGCGGTCGCCCATCGAGCAGGCGGTGCACTATAGCCGCAATTGCTCAGCTCGTGTCCCGTCCGATCCGCTTGTCGCGCAGAAACGCCCGAAGCGAGCGCTGAACGTCGGCAGGAATGCCTGTCGCGGTCGCCTCGCGGACGATGCGCGGCGTCTCGCAATACGCAGCGATGAAGGCGGCGCAGCGGGCGCAGCCGGCCACGTGTGCGTCGAGGGCTTCACGGACCTCCGCCGCGACGACGCCTTCCAGATATTCCATCAGCAGGTCGACGCCGGACACGCAAGCGATCTGGTTCATCGCTTCGCCCCCACCAGCTCACTCAAGTAGCCCCGAATCATCAACCGCGCGCGGTGTACGCGCTGGCGTACCGCCGCGGGCTCGATGCCCAACACCTGCGCAACATCAGCGGTGGACATTTCCTCCAGATCGCGAAGCACGAACGCATCCCCATACAGATCCGGCAGCCGTGCGATGACCGCCCGCGCCTTCTCCGCGAGGAACTGGCGGTCCAGCAGCTCCTCGGCGCGCGACGCCGCCTGCAGTTCCGCTGGCGTTTCCACGTGAACGCCGTCCGCATCGAACCGCGGCAGGTACGCCTCCAGCGATTCTGCGGGGCGCCGGGCACGCGCACGCCGCAGCATCAGCGCCGCATTGGTCGCAATGCGGTACACCCACGTGCCGAAGTGCGACTCGCCGCGGAATGCGGGAAGATGACGATAGATCTGCAGGAAGGTTTCCTGAAGCACGTCCGGCGCGTCGGTATCGCTCGTCAGGCGGCACGCGAGCCGAAAGACGCGCCCTTCGTACCGCGTGACGATCGCTTCGAAGGCACGGTCGTCACCGGCCGCGGCCCGGGCGGCCAGCGCTTCGTCCGTTGGTTCTGCTGCAGGAACGACCATGCCGATCGAATCTATCGCGTCTTGATGGCGGCTTTGACCTTCGCCGCGAGCTCCGGGGTGATCTCGGTGACACCGTGTTCCTGCGCCGCGTGCGCCGCGACCTGCTTCACGAGGTCTTCCTCGGTCGATGCAGTCGCGGTGAACGTGCAGTCGGGCACGATATCCGCGCAGGCAATGCGCTTCAATGCCGGTTCACTTGCCATGGCCGCCTCCTTTCTCTGGTCTTTCGATGCCTGCACGGATCGCGTGTGACACGTGGAGCAGGCGTCTGTCACACCGGCAGCGGACGCGGCATCACAACGATGGAATGACGCTGTACGTGGCCGGCTTGTGGCGCTACCCCGTGAAGACGCTCGCGGGCGAGTCCCTGAACGAAACACTCGTCGACGAAAACGGCATTGCCGGCGATCGTATCGTGCGCGTACGCGGTCCCGAGGGCGTGCGCACCGCGCGCCGGTACTGGCGGCTCCTCGGCTTGCGCGCGACCCTGCGCCCGGGCAACCGCCCGCTCATCGACGGCTATGCGTGGGACAGCCCCGAAGCGCTTGCGCTGGTGAAACGCGCCGCGGGTGACGATGCGTGGCTCGAAGCGGTGACGGGCCAGGACGGATTCGATATCCTGCCGCTGCTGGTCGCGACGGACGGTGCCGTGGCGGCGCTTGGACGAGACGTCCGGCGCCTGCGCCCGAACATCCTCATCGGCGGTGTCGACGGGCTCGACGAACGGGATTGGGCGGGTGCCCGCCTGCTGATCGGAGACCTCGTCGTCCGCATCGATGCCCTGCGGAACCGGTGTGTCATGACGACCGTGGATCCCGACACGCTCGACCGCGATCCCGAGGTGCTGCGCGACATCGTGCGGCGGTTTGGCGGCCGCTTCGCGCTCGACGCGGACGCCGTCCACCCGGGGAGAATTCGCGTCGGTGACACGGTGACGCTCGTCCGTCCGGCAGTTCGCAGCGCAGGCGCGGCCTGACGATCGCGGTTCACGACCCGCAGTGCTGCTGTTCGATCTGGTTCACTTTGTCCTGGAACGCTGCAACCCACCCGTCGATGCCGGTGTAGGTCTGACCGGATCGTTTGTCGCGAAACTCGTTCGTGTCGCCAACCTCCTGCACGCGCGCGGCCTCGAAGATGGCGCGGATGTGATCGGGCGTCAGGCGCTTCAGCTGTGCGAGCAGGAACTGGCGTCCGGCTTCGCTGATCAATGGGTTCTCCTCCGCCTCCGCGCCGGCCGAACCCGATACGGAGATGTTCCCGTGGCAACCGGAGCCGCCATCCGTGCCAGGCTTCGTCGGCGAAGCAAACACGCGGTTGTCGGCCCACTCCTTCAAATTGATCTTCGAGGACGTGCGCCGGGTGAACTGGCCCGCGCCGCCAAACGTCGCTCCGACATCCTGGATGGTGACCACCGCGTCTCCCGCACACGCCTGCTGGCCCGCATGTTCGAACAGCACGGCCAACTTGAAGTTCCCGGTATCGCCGGGCGACAGATCGTGAAAATCGCCCTTCGAGACATCGATCGGTCCGCGACAGACGAGGCGCTGCTGCGAGTGCTTGCGATCCCCGTGCTGGATGAAGACGGCCAACAGCGCCAGCGCGTCGAAGTGCGTGCGCTGGCTGACGCGGAGCGCACCGGGCGGCAGCGCGCGAATCGCGCTGTCGAGCTCACCGAAGCGCCACCCCTGTTCCGGATCCTTGCTGGACGTGATGATCGTGCCCACGTAGTGCGGCTCGAACGCCGCGGGGTACCGTCGCGTCGCGCGAGGGCCTTCGCCCGTCGCCGGGTTGGCGGGACAGTCGAGGCAATTGACGATGACCGAGAACATCGGATCCGCGTCGAAGCCGAGCGCCCACATGAGCCGTGTCGCAACGACTTCCGCAAACACCTCGCGGTTGCCGTGCGCCGGGCCGTCGTAGTACTTGATCCGGATCGACGTGCCGTCCGGCGTCCGGCACGTGAACTTCGCGGTCGCGCCGCCAAGCTCCGACCCGGGCCGCTCGAAGCGGCAATCGATTGGGTTTCCGGTCGCCCCCTGCAGGATGGCCTCGGGAATCACCGCGGGCGGACCTTCCTTGATCTGTTCCGGCGTCAGCGGTCCAGGATCATGCCAAATCACCGCATGGGCGAGATAGTCGTTGCGCTCCGCCTTGTGCGCATAGATGAAGGCAGGAGGCTGTGTCTGAGCCGTAAACGTCGTCCCGAGCACGAGACTGCACACCACCATCGACAGCAGATGCCGCATCGCCATGGCTCACCTCCGTCCGAGTGCGGCGGCAGCATACACCTCAACGCTCGAGGTTGGGGAAAAACTTAGACGGCTGAGCTCGGATAGGGAAAGCTCATCGGTGGCCGAAGGCTTCCGTCGACGTGCCGACGTATGGCCGCGTCACAGATCGCGTAGCCCCAATTGATGAGGCGCTCCTGCGTTTGCTCTTCCAGGCGCTCGAGACGCGTCGGCGTTCTGGCGAGAACGGTCGTCCTGTCGAACGGACACGGCAGCGCACTCGGCGCGCCGTATTCGGCAATGTCGGACCGGATACCCCAGTACGTGCCCGTCCGATCGCCCGACTCGAACGAGCCGATCACCTGACGCGTGCGCAGGCTGCGCACCTGGTTATCGATGATGTCGTTGATGCGAATGGCGTGACGCGCCCAGTCGATGTGCGGCGCTCCCTCGGCCTGCAGCTTGCCGCCGCCGTCGCTGACGAGCACCGTCTGATATTTCTTCCAGGCGGTCTCGAGACCGAGGTTGTCGTACACGCCGCCGTCGCTCAGAAAGGCGCGCGAGAGAAACGGCTCGCGGTGCAGATCCTCCGAGTCGAGCCCCGAGGGGGGCGCCCACGAACCCGGATCGATCTCGAGCTGCAACGGCGACAGCACGGGAGGAAACGCCGACGACGCCGCGACGGCCACGGCCAGCTCGAAGGCTGGATTGAGGACCTGCCCGACGTGGTAGTCCGCCGCGAACGGACGCGAGAAGCGAAACAACGCACCCGTCTGAACGCTGGTCGCGTTGATCACGAAGCGGGGCGGATCGGGCGGAAGATCCTGCAGCGTCGACGCGCCGAAGAGGTGCTTGCGATAGGCGGCCACGATCTTGTCGGAGATGCTGCCTGGCAACAGCACGCCGCCGATCACCGCGCCGGCATCGATTGTGTTCCCGGCGAGCGCACGCAGCGGCTGTACGACCTCTGCGTCGAAGGCACCCGACACCCCTGCCGCATCGAAGGCCAGCCGCGCCCATTTCAGACCGAGGACGCCGGCCGTGATCGAGCCGCCCGAGACGGACGAGACCCGATCGAGCTGCGGGAGATATCCGATTTCGTTCAGCCGCCACAGCGCGCCCAGATGAAACAACATCGCGCGATAGCCGCCGCCAGAGAGGCACAACGCGATACCTGGCTGCGGCGCGCCGAGATCGTCGTGATCCGACCCGGTGTCGACGGTCTGGACCGGTGCGCCGCACTCGAGCCGCTCAGGCATGGCAGTGCTCGTGGTGCGGTTCCAGGAATGCCGCTACGATCGACGAGATGGCCGCATTCCACTCGTGCGCGCCGTCGTAGACCACGGGCCTGACCTCGACGTCGCGCGCTCTCAACGCCGCCACATCCGCGTCGAACTTCGCCTGCGTGTACCACTCGTCCTGCTCGCCGCGCGCAAGGAGAACGGAGGGGAACCTGGATGCGGCGTCCGCGAGCAGTTCGGGCGGCACGTCGCCTCCGACGGCGATCACGCCCGATGCACGATCCGGCCCGCGCACGGCCGCGCGAAACGCCATCGCCACGCCCTGCGAGAAACCGGTGAAGACGACGCGGGTGAACTGGTCGTGCGGGACGACGTCGAGCGCCGCAGCGACATATGCGACGTTGTCCGTGATGGCCGCGTCTCGATCCTCGCGAGTCATCCAGCTCGCGACAACGTCCTGGCTGCGTCCCCTGTAGAAGCGGTGCAGCCCCTGAACGGACACCAGCGTCCACATATCCGCGCCGGGAATTTCCATCATGCGCGCCATCTGGATCGCCGCGTTTTCCATGTATCCATGAAACCCGACGAGTAGACCGCGGGACGCCGCGGCCTGCGCGGGCCCCACGAGCAAGCGCCCCAGCGGGAGCCCGGGAAGCACGTGGATATCCGCTTCAAGCAAGCCCCCACCG
>JAICSD010000529.1 GCA_025937075.1 Vicinamibacteria bacterium
CGTTCCGCACGTAGCGCAGACCTTCAGGTCTGCCTTGAGCCGGGGCAGGCCTGAAGGCCTGCGCTACACGGCAGCGGGCAGGCCTGAAGGCGTGCGCTACACGGCAGCGGGCAGGCCTGAAGGCGTGCGCTACAAGACGGAGCATCACGCAGCGGGTGTCGGAGTGTACAAAAGATCCAGCAGCTTCTTCTCGACCGTTCTGAATTCCGGCGTCGACTGGAGCGAGATGTCCCGCGGACCGAAGAACGGCACGTCGATCCGGTGGAGAATCCTCGCCGGGCGCGCGGAAAAGACGTAGACCGAGTCGGCGAGGTACACCGCTTCCGTGATGTCGTGTGTGACGAACACGATCGTGTTGTCCTCGTTGCGCGAGACGTCGAGGAGCAGGCCCTGCATCCCCCAGCGCGTCTGCGGATCGAGGGCGCCGAACGGCTCGTCCATCAGGACGATCCGCGGTTGATTGATCAACGTCCGCGCAATCGCCACCCGCTGCTTCATGCCGCCGGACAACTGCTTGGGATAGTGGTCCGCGAACTCCGACAGACCGACCGCTTTGAGATAGCGATCGCTGCGCTCGCGCCGTTCGCGTTTGGGCACGCCGCGGAGGCGAAGGCCGTACTCCACGTTCTGCCGGACGGTCAGCCAGGCGAACGAGGTATACGTCTGGAATACCATCCCGCGATCGGCGCCGACGCGATCGATCGGCTTGCCGTCGACTTCGATCGTGCCGGCCGTTGGCGTCAACAGGCCGGCGACGGCTTTGAGGATTGTCGATTTGCCGCAGCCGGACGGCCCGAGGAACACGACGATTTCGCCGCAGCCCGGCTTGTCCGCGATCGAGAACGAGACGTCGCGAACAGCCTCGGTCCCGCGACCCATGCGATCGACGTAGGTGACGCTGAGGTTGTCCGCCTTCAGCCGTGGCGTCCCCGCCGCGACCTCGCCCCGGTAGCTCGGCGTCGTGCCGGGGCTGCGATCGGAAACCGTGACCGCGACCGTTCCCAGTTCGCCGGCTGCGGCGCTGATCTTCACCTGGCCGTCGCTCATAGCGCCGCCTCCCGCCAGCGGAACAGCACGTTCGAGATCATGCGAATCAGGAAGTCGGTGAGCAGGCCGATGCCGCCGATGACCAGCAACCCGGCAAACGACCAGGACGCCTTCTGGTGCGTGCGGGCGAGTTCCACCATGTAGCCCAACCCGTGCTCGGGATTCACGGCTTCCGCGAGGATGACGTACGTCCAGAGGATCGCGTTCATCACCCGGAAGGAATCGAAGATCTCCGGGAGCGCCGCGGGGAGCAGCACCGTGCGTATCGCCTGGAGCTTGCTGGACCCCAGCGTCAGCGCGGTCTGCACCAGTTCTTCGGGCACCGCACGAATCGCAGAGACGACGACCGGCAGCAGGTAGACGAACACCCCGAGGAACAGGAATGCGATCTTCTGTTTTTCGTAAATGCCGAACCACAGAATCAGCAGCGGAATGAAGGCGGAGATGGGCATGTAGCGCAGCGGCGCCATGATGGGTTCGAAGAGCCGGTTGATCGGCTCGAACGCCCCCATGAGCACGCCGAGCGGCAGCGCGAGCGCCGACGCGAACACGAACGCGAGCAGGATGCGCCGGCTCGACGTGAGGATCGCGCCCCACAGGTCGTAGTCGATGAACAACTGCAGCGTCCCGCGGACGACTTCCGTCGGCGACGGCAGAAAGTCGGGCGGCGCAAACCCGCCGTACGACACCAGGCACCAGACGCCCAGGACGAGCGCGGGCATGACGAAGCCGAGCGCGGTCGCCGATGCGCGCGGCATCGGCGCCCGTAACGCGAACCATTCGCGGTGTGGTCGAGACATGGTCAGGAGATTGCCGAACGATAATGCCCAACTCCCAATTCCCAACTCCCAAAATCCAACTCCCAAGTTCGGAAGGGACGCTGGAGAATTACCGGCGAATTGGACATAGGATGCTCGAATTCGCCGTCGGGCAACATGACGCTGTCCGAGCGCCGCGCGCTGGCGATCAAGAACTACATCCTGAAGAATTTCCCGAACATCCAGGCGGCGAGGTTCCAGACGATCGGCCGCGGGTCCACGAATCCGGTGGCCCCGAACAGC
>JAICSD010000178.1 GCA_025937075.1 Vicinamibacteria bacterium
GAGGCGGAGAGGCGCGCCTCGAATCGTGGATCCTCGCGGGCGCAGGCTTGCATGGACCGCGATGAATCCGGCGGACGTCGCGAAGCTGCTCGACGACCAGAGGCCGGCCGTTCAGAATCGAGCGATCGAGCAGCTTGCAAGAGCGGGTGCGGGTGCGGTGCCCGTGCTCGATGATGTC
Organism: Vicinamibacteria bacterium; assembly: GCA_025937075.1. The sequence continues at coordinate 179 of JAICSD010000178.1, forward strand.
CTGAAGACGTCGGCATCAGGTGATGCGAGGCGCAACGCCATATGGGCGCTCACGCGCATTCAGGGGACAGGCGCGCGCGAGAGCGTACGATCCGCCTTGAACGATCGCGACCAGAGTGTGCGGCTCGCGGCGCTCCATTCGGTCGGTTTGTTGCGCGATGTGGACGCGGCGCCGCTGCTCGTCGACGCGCTCAAGTCGGGCGTCGCTCCTGTCCAGCGCGCTGCCGCGGAGGCGCTGGGACGAATCGGCGACGCGAGGGCGGTGGCCGATCTCCTCGCGACTGCTGCGTCGCCGCTCGATCGTACGCTGGAGCATTCGGTCATTTATGCGTTGATTGAGATTGGCAATCCCCCCGCGACGGGAGCAGCCGCGCGGGCCGCTCCGTCACCGGCGCAGCGCGCGGCGCTGATCGCTCTCGATCAGATGGATGGCGGCGATTTGAGGCCAACCGCGGTCATTCCCTTGCTCGATTCGACCGATCCGCTGCTGCGCGAGACGGCGTGGTGGATTGTTGGCCATCGCGCGGAATGGGGCCGCGCACTCGCGGAGTTTTTTCAGACGCACCTCGCGGCGAAGGACCTCGGCGCCGCAGCTCGCGACGATCTGCAGCGAAAGCTCGTCGACTTCGCGGACAACGCCGCGATTCAGGAGCTGCTGGCGGCTGTTGCCGAACGGCCGGCGTCGAAAGACGACCGTGAGGTCGCGCTGCGCGCGATGGCGAGGACGCGCGCGAAGGAGCTGCCGTCCTCGTGGATTCCATCGCTGGTAGAGGCGCTCTCCAGCCGCGATCTCGACGTGACGCGTCTTGCGCTCTCGGTCGCTCGCGCCGCTCCCCCCTCGAAGGACGCGGTTCTCGCAGTGCAGACGACGCTGCTGCGCGTCGCGCGGAATGCCGTGTTGCCGCTCGACGTTCGGCTCGACGCGCTCGGCGCGGTGCACGGCGGGCTGACGAGCGTCGATCCCGATCTGTTCGATCTGCTGCGGACCAGCCTCGAGCCGGCGCAGCCGGTCTCGGTGCGCGTCGCAGCCGCGGGCGTTCTCGAGAAGGCACGGCTCGACCGCGAACAGCTGGTGAGGTTGACCGAGTCGCTCGCGCACGCCGGTCCGCTGGAGCTGCCGCGGCTCCTGCCCGCGTTCGATCGCGGCAGCGACGAGGCGCTTGGCGTCGAGATGCTGGCCGCCCTCGAACGGTCGAACGGGCGATCCAGCGTTCGTGCCGACATCCTGCGTCCGCGGCTGGCGAAGTATCCAGAGAGCGTGCAGAAGAGAGGGGAAGCCCTGCTCGCCTCACTGAACGTGGACGCAGCCAGGCAAGCACGGCGGCTCGATGAAATTCTCGCGACGAGCAGGGCAGGCGACATTCGCAGAGGCCAGGCGGTGTTCAACAGCCCGAAGGTCGGATGCCTTTCCTGCCACAGCATCGGATACCTGGGGGGGAAGATCGGACCGGACCTCACGCGAATCGGTCAGGTCCGCAGCGAGCGGGATCTCCTCGAGGCGATCCTGTTCCCGAGCGCCAGCTTCGCGCGCGGCTACGAGCCGGTCGTCGTCACGACGCAGTCCGGCGAGATTCGCACGGGCATTCTCCGCAACGAGCTCTCGGACGCGATCGTGCTGGTCTCCGGCGCAGGCACGGAAACTCGCATCCCGCGAGGCGATATCGCGGACATGCGACCGGGCACGGTGTCGATCATGCCGCCAGGGCTTGCGGATCAGTTGTCGCGTCAGGAGCTCGCGGACCTGCTCGCATTCCTCAAAGCGACACAGCCGAGTGCACTGCCGCGCGACTGAACTTGCGCAAACTACGAGCGCAGCTCCTCGGCGATCGCTCGCGTCGCGGCCTTCGGGTCCGGCGCCGCGATGATCGGACGCCCGACGACGAGGTAGCTCGATCCGGCGGCGAGCGCTTCGGCAGGTCCCATCGTGCGTTCCTGATCGTCCTTGCCGGCCGCCGCAGCACCGCCGCGGACGCCCGGCGTCACGATCAAGAACTCCGGTCCGAACCGTTCGCGGATCGCTGCCGTTTCGCGGGGCGAGGCGACCACGCCGTCCAGACCCGCTTCCACCGTCAGCTCCGCCAGCCTGAGCACCTGATCCATCAGGTCGATCACGATTCCCGTCTCGCGCAGCGTCGCGGAGTTCATGCTGGTCAGGACGGTCACCGCAATGACGAGCGGCGCCGGCGCGTTCCGCTTCGCTGCGGCCTCGTGCGCCGCCTCGCGTGCGGCGCGCATCATCGGAACGCCGCCCGCGGCGTGCACGTTGACCATCCAGACGCCAAGGGACACGGCCGCCTGAACGGACGTCGCGACGGTATTGGGGATGTCGTGAAACTTCAGATCGAGAAAGACGCGGTCCCCGCAATCCGTCAGCCGCCGGACCATCTCGGGTCCTTCTGCAGTGAAGAGGCGGCTGCCAATCTTGAACCCGCCGACGGCGCCTCGAAGAAGATCGGCTAGGCGATCCGCTTCCGCGCGGGATTCCACGTCGAGCGCGACTAGGAGCTGATCCACGCCTTCTCGCGCGACGAGGCGTCCACGCTGCCGACGATCTCCTGGAGGCGCGCGATCCGATGGGCTTCCATGTACGACTGCAGGCCCTGCAGAAGCTTCCCCCAGATGAAGGGATCCACGAAGTTCATCGTCCCGACCTGCACCGCATTCGCACCCGCGATCATGAACTCCAGGACGTCCTCGGCCGTCGCGATACCGCCCATGCCGATAATCGGCAGCCTGACAGCGCGCCGGCACTCGTACACCATTCTCACCGCGATGGGACGGATCGCCGGACCGCTCAGCCCGCCAACGATGTTGGACAGCTTCGGGCGGCGGGTATGGACGTCGATCGCCATTGCGAGGAACGTGTTGACGAGCGAGACGGCATCGGCGCCGGCGTCCTCGGCGGCGCGCGCGAACGACGCGACGTCCGTCACGTTCGGCGTCAGCTTTGGAATGACCGGCAGCCTCGTCACCTTCCGCACCGCCGAGACGACGTCGTGCGTGCCGGTGAGGCTGCACCCGAAGGTGATCCCGCCTTCCTTGATATTCGGGCAGGAGATGTTCAGTTCGAGCGCGGCGATGCCTTCCGCGTCGGACAGGATTCGCGCCACTTCGACGTACTCGTCCAGCGTCGTCCCGCAGATGTTCACGATGACGACTGCCCGCCGTCGGCGCAGCTCGGGCAACTGCTCCTCGATGAAGCGATGGACGCCGATCCCCTGGAGGCCGATGGCGTTCAGCATGCCTGCCGGCGTTTCGACGATCCGCGGCGGCGGGTGGCCCTCGCGTTCCTTCAGGAACAGTCCCTTCACGGCAACGCCACCGAGCCCCTGCAGATCGACGACGTCGGCGTACTCGACGCCGTAGCCGAAGCAGCCGCTCGCTGCGATGAGCGGATTGACGAGGCGAAGCGACCCTATCTGGACGGAGAGATCCACGTCAGTGTCCGGCGATGGCCTCCCAGACGACCCGCTGCGCGTCGAAGACCGGACCATCGATGCAGGTTCTGGTGTGATGCACCGCACCGGTGTCGGTGCGGGCCGGCACCACGCAGCTGTAGCAGCCGCCCATCCCGCAGCCCATGACCTGTTCGAGCGACACGTCGCACGCGCGGCCGTGGAACGAGGCGAGGGTTGCACATGCTCGCATCATCGGCGTGGGCCCGCAGACGTACAGCTTGACGGGCTGCCCGAGCGGCCGTTCGCCGAGCGCGGCCTCGAGCGGTTCTGTGATGCGCCCGCGGGCGCCGGCGCTGCCGTCCTCGGTTGCGAGCACGACGTTGACGCCGCGCGCTTCGAACAATTGCACGCAGTGAAGATCCGATGCGGTGCGCGCGCCGTAAAAGAGCGTCGCGCGCGTGCCGCGCTCGCGAAGCGCCTCGGCGAGCGTGACGAACGCGGCAAGCCCGACGCCGCCCGCGACGATCCACGCCTCGGCGGGAGGGCGCACCGGTACGAATGGCTTCCCGAGCGGCCCGAGGCATCGAAGCCGCGCGCCTTCTTCGACGGTCGACAGCAGCGACGTCCCGGCGCCGATTCGCTTGTTGAAAATCGAAAATCCTGCCGGGTTGCCGGCGTCGTCGCGCAGGACCTCGAAGATGGAGAACGGACGCCGGAGGAGCGGGTCGAGCCCGCGCGACGGCTGCACCATCACGAATTGTCCCGGCTTGGCGTACGACGCGATGTCGGGCGCGTCGAAGGAGAGGACGTTGTAGTCCGCGGACAGTTGGGCGTTGCGCGCGATGCGCGCGTCGACATCGCAAATCTCCGCGGCCATATCGCGAGTATACACTTGCCGTATGCGCTTCCTGCGCATGTTCACCAATTCCATGCTCGCCGGCGCGCTCGGCGCGGCGTACCTCACGATCCTGCTGCTGCAGCTCAATCCGCAGGTGCCGCTGCTCTCGATGAGCGTGCCGCGATGGTACGCGACGCTCGGCGCGTTCTACGGCATTCACCTCGCGCTGCTGTTCTACGTCGCGATGCTCGTACGGGAGTTCGTGAGCCTCGATCTGTTCTCGCCCGGGTGGGTCAGCGTGCGGCTCCTCGCGTGGCTCTCTGCCGTCGCCGCGGCCGTTGCCGCCGCGTTGATGTGGCTCAATCTTCGCGGGCTGCCTTCCGTCCTCGATGCCGCCGCGGCGCGCCGCTTCACCGTCGGCGCCGGTGCGACCACGGTGTCCGCCGTCGTCCTGCTCGGCATCGCCGTCGCGCATTACTCGTTCGGACGACGAGGGAGTAAGGTCGGCGCGGCGCTGCTCGCGATTGCGATTACGGGATCGCTGGCGCTGCCGATTGCCGCGCGCGGCCTGGGCGGCGACACGAAGCCGCTGCCTCCCCGCGCACCGCAGGAAGCGCCAGGAGCCGACACCGAGGGCAGCCGGGTGGTGATGCTGCTCCTCGACGGCGCGTCGCTCGACTACATCTGGCCGCGGGCCGTGGAAGGGCGGCTGCCGAACTTCGCGCGTCTGCTCGATGCCGGCGCATCGCTCGACCTCGCCACGATCCGTCCGACGCAGCCGGATCCGGTCTGGGCCGCGGTGGCGACCGGCATGTATCCGGCCAAGAACGGCGTCCGGTCCGCGGCATCCTACCTGGCGAGCGGCGACGATCGTCCCGTCGACCTGCTGCCCGACGACTGCTTCTCGCACGTGCTCGTGCAGCTCGGGATCGTGCGGGACGAGCCGCTCTCGTCGGCGGCCTGGAAGGCACGGCCGATCTGGGCGGTACTCGGCGATTACGGGATCAGCACCGGCGTGGTCCGCTGGCCGCTGACGTATCCGGCGGAACCGGTCCCGGGATTTCTCGTCAGCGACCGGTTTCACACGCTCTTTGGATCGATGCGCGAGATCGACGGACGCGCGACGTATCCGCCCGATCTGCAACCGGTCGTCCACGACGCCTTTGCCGCCGGCCCCCAGGGCCCCGACGTGCTTCCAGCCGGCGCAGATTCATTGTCAGCGGCGCCTCGCTGGGATCAACTCTACAGCCGCGCGATGCGCGATTTGCTCGTCGAGCGTCCCGTGCGGTTCACCGCGCTGCGCTACCAGGGGCTCGATGCGGTCGGGCACCACTACCTGCGCTACGCGCAGCCGCGCCCGCTGACGGACGTCAGCGATGAGGATCGCCAGCGCTACGGTGCCTCGCTCGATCGCTACTACGCGTACATCGATGGCGAGGTCGGCGCGGCGATGGACCATCTGGCGCCGGGCGATCTGCTGCTCGTGGTCTCCGGTTTCGGCATGCAGCCCGTCGGCCCCGTCAAGCATCTGATCGGACGGCTCCTGCGCGAGCCTGACTTCGGCGGCACACACGATCGCGCGCCTGACGGCTTTCTGCTCGCCTACGGCACACCGGTGGCCGCAAACCACTACCAGCGCGGATCGATCGTCGATGTCGCGCCGACGATCCTCTATTTCCTCGGGCTGCCCATCGGGCGCGATATGGACGGGTACGCGCGCGCGGACATCTTCACGCGAGCGTTCACGGCGGAACGTCCGATCACGTTCATTCCGTCGCATGGACGGTGACGGAGGTTGACGGTGACGGTTGTCGGTTGACCGGTTGCCGGTTGCCGGTTGACGGTTGGCGGTTGCCGGTTGGCGGTTGGCGGTTGGCCGGTTGTCGGAGGTTATCGCTTCGTGGCTTCCGCCTTCAGGCGGAAGTTCCTCTGTAGATGTGCCGGAAAGAAGGTAAACTTCCGCTTTCACATCCGGAGGAGAACATGACACGCACCCTGCGGGCGCTGCTGGTGTTTGCCGCCCTGTTGTTGCCCGCTCTCGACGCCGCCGCACAGGTCGAACGCGCTTCCTTGACGGGCTCCGTCAAGGACTCGTCCGACGCCATTGTTCCCGGCGCCACCGTCACGGCGCGGAATGTCGATACCAACGTGCCGTCGCAGACGGTCACGGACCCCCAAGGCTCGTATGTCATCGCGGCGTTGATTCCAGGGACCTACACCGTCGAGGTGGAGATCTCCGGGTTTCAGAAAGCCGCGAAGCGCGTCGTGCTCGACGTCGGTCAGCGCGCGCGGCTCGACTTCACGCTCACTGTCGGCGCGGTCGAAAGCGCCGTCACTGTCGAAGGATCCACTCCGCTCCTGAGCACTGAAGAAGCCACGCTCGGGACCGTCATCAGCAAGGTCGAAGTTGCGACGCTTCCGCTGTCGCTCAGGAACTGGGACGATCTGCTCGGCCTTGCGGCGGGGGTCCAGGGCGATCGCTACACGGAGCAGGCCGGCAGCACGGCGGCGGGGCGGACGGGCGGCGTCAACGTACACGGTGTCCGTTCGCTGCAGAACAACTTCCTGCTCGATGGGCTCGACAACAACTCGATTTCCGAAAACGTCCAGGAGTTGACGACCCAGGTGTCGCGTCCGTCGGTCGATTCGATCGGCGAATTCAAGGTGGTGACGAGCCCGTATTCCGCCGAATACGGCCGATCGCCAGGCGCCGCGATCAGCGTCACGACGAAGTCGGGCACGAACGCGTTCCACGGAACCGCGTACGAGTTCCTGCGCAACGACGCGTTCAACGCGAACGATTTCTTCTCGAATCGCCAGGGGGCGAAGAAGCCGGATCACAAGCAGAACGATTTTGGGGGCAATCTCGGCGGACCCATCGTCAAGAGCAAGGCGTTCTTCTTCGCCGACGTCGAGGCGACGCGGCTCACACAGGGCGTCATTCGCCAGACCGTCGTCCCGACGGCCGCGCAGCGTCAGGGCATTCTGTCCGGCACCGTGCGGGATCCTCTGACGGGGCAGCCATTCGCCAACAGCACGATCCCGGCTGGCCGGATCGATCCGGTTTCGCGTCAGTTGATGGACCTCTTCCCGTTGCCCAACGCCTCGTCGGCGAACAACTTCTTCCGCACGGCGAACACCACCGACGACTCGGAGCGCTACCTGGTTCGCAGCGACCTGCATTTGAGCAACATCGACAACCTGTTCGGCCGCTACTTCCAGTCGGATCGCAACCGGTTCATCCCCGGGAACTTCGGCGGCATCCCCGACGGCACAAGCACGTCGGCGTGGGGACGCCAGGTGATGGACACGTATACGTTCGCGGCCGGATGGAACCGCACGCTGAGCGCGAACATGCTCAACGAGCTGCGATTCGGCTACAACAAGGCGAACTCGAGCGCCGTGCAGGATCCGTTCGGGCAGGGCGGCATTCCGCTCAACGGCGTCCCGGACGATCCCCGCATTGCGGGCGGCCTCGCGGGCATCAACTTCAGCACCGGCGGCTACCGCCTCGGGTCGCCCGACTTTCTGCCGAAGTACCAGTACACGCAGCAGTATCAGTTCACCGACACGCTCTCGTGGTACCGCGGCGCGCACCAGTTGAAAATGGGCGCCGACATCATGATGCCGGTGAAGAACAGGTTTCTCGACGTGCCCGCGACGCGCGGATCGGTCACCTTCCGCCCGACGTTCACGGGCAACGTGCTTGGCGATTTCCTCCTCGGCTACGTGTCCGACGCGCAGCTGTCGAACGTCGCGGAGGTGCAGCAGCGCATGTACTCGTACGCGCTCTTCATCCAGGACGATTGGAAGCCGATGGACAAGCTGACCGTCAATGCCGGCCTGCGCTACGACTTCATGACGCCGGCGTATGAAGCGGACAACCGCATGTCGAACTTCGACGGCGTCGGCGGAATCGTCCAGGCGAAGGACGGCTCGCTGCTCGACCGCGGGCTCGTCGAGCCCGATCGGA
>JAICSD010000314.1 GCA_025937075.1 Vicinamibacteria bacterium
CCATTCTGTGGTTCGCCGGGGCTTCGGCGATGGCCGGCCTCCTCAACCTCGTTCCGCGCTACCTGCCGCGATACGGGATGGCGCCCGAATGGACGAAGGCGACGCGGCCGCTCGTGGCCCTGTTTGGCGGCATCACCGTTCTCATCACGGTCCTCTTCAACGCGAACGTCGAAGCGCAGGGCGGCGCGTATGCCACCGGCGTACTCGTGCTGATGACGTCGGCCGCGTTTGCCGTGACGCTGCACGCGTTCCAGGAGCGGAAGCACTACCTTCCGTTCGGCGCGATCACGGTCGTCTTCATCTACACGACGGTCGTGAACATCTTCGAGCGGCCCGAAGGCATCAAGATCGCGTCGTGGTTCATCGCGACGATTGTCGCGACGTCGCTCATTTCCCGCGCGCTGCGGTCGACCGAACTGCGCGTGCAGTCCGTCGAACCGGACGCCGAGGCACAGCGCTTCATCAAGGAGGCGGGCGACGCTCCCGTGCGCATCCTCGCGAGCCGCCCGGGGGACAGCTCGGTCGAAGAATACGTGCGCAAGCTGCGCGACGCGCGCGAAGCGCACCATCTCGCCGAGTCACAACCCGTCCTCTTTCTCGAGGTGCGCCCGGGCGACGTGTCGGAGTTCACCGACCGGTTGAAAGTGGAAGGCGTCGACGTCGGCGGCCATCACGTGCTGCGCGCCGTCAGCCCGGCCATCCCGAACGCGATCGCCGCGCTGCTGCTGCACATCCGCGATCAGACGGGGAAGATTCCCCACGCGTACTTCGGGTGGACGGAAGGCAACCCGGTCACGTACCTGCTGAAATTCCTGGCGTTCGGCGAAGGCGACACGGCGCCCGTCACGCGCGAAGTGCTGCGCCAGGCCGAACCGAATCCGCTAAGACGGCCGCGCATACATGTTGGCTAGCCAAGGGAACTATGCAACTTCACGACTCCCAACTACACAAGGAGCCAACTCCAAGGAGTCTCTCCTTGAGCAATTGGAAGTTGCGAGGTTGTGTAATTATCACGACCTGCCAGTAACTAACCAGCTTCAAGAGATACTGCCGCCTCGGCGACGCCGTGTCCCAGGACCGCGGTTACATCGAGCCGCAGCCGCTCATATCGCACCGAATCGCCGACAACCGGTGGACGGCCAAGCAAAGTCAGGATGAGGCCGCTGACGCTGTCGACGTCTTCGTGCGTCAAGTCCAGATCGAAGAGCTGCCCGACCTCGTCGATCCGCATCGTGCCCGGCACGCGCAGGCGGCCGAGCGCGTCGTGGCGCGGGCGGTTCGACGTGGCGCCTTCGTCGATGTCCCCGACCACCTCCTCGAACAGATCTTCGAGCGTGACGATGCCCGCCGTACCGCCGTGTTCGTCGATCACGATCGCGAGCTGTGCACGCTCGCGCCGCATCGTCGACAGCACGACGTCCAGGAGCGCGGTTTCGGGGACGACTGGAGCCTGGCGCGCGCCGGATGCGGAGACGCGCTGATCGTTGAGCAGCAGCCTCAGCAAATCCTTGATGTGGTACGTGCCCGCGATGTGATCCAGATCGTCGTCGTAGATGGGATACCGCGTGTGCGGCGTCTGGCCCACGATCGACCGGAGCTCCGACGGGCCGGCGCCGACGGGGATGCCGACGACGCGGACGCGCGGGACCATGACTTCACCGGCCGTGCGGTCGCCGAACTCGAACAGCTCCTGCAGCATGTGGCCGGCGTCTTCGCGCAGCGCGCCCTGCTCCTCCGCCTCCTGCACGACGAGCTGCAGTTCTTCCGGCGTGTAGTACTGATCCATCGTCTGCGCCTGCCGTTTGACTCCGATCAGTTTCAGAACGCCATTGCCCATGGCGTTCAGCGCGACGACGAATGGATAGAGGATCGCCTGCACCCACAGCATCGGGGGCGTGATGTAGAGCGCCATGCGCTCGGCTGACTGGAGCGCCAGGGATTTGGGCACCATTTCGCCGAGGACGATGTGGAAGTAGGTCAGGATGGCGACGGCGATGACGCTCGCGATCCCGTGCGCACCAAGCCACTGGGCCCACGACGATCCACCCAGCCGGTGGAGGACGGCGTCTGACAGCACGTGCTCGCCATACATGCCGAGGCCGAGTGAAGCCACGGTGACACCGATCTGTGCGGTCGCGATGTAACGATCCTGGCGCGCCGGATCGCGAAGCACGGAATGCACCAGACGCGCGAGCCGGTTCGTCCCGGCCTTCGCTTCGATCGCGGCGCGCGGCGCTCCGACGATGGCGAATTCCGCGGCGACGAAGACGGCGTTCAGCAGGATGAGCGCAGCGATGATGAGAACCGGCTCGAGCACTACTCGCGGTCCTCCTCGCCGTTGTCTTCTTCGTCGAGATACGGCGGCGTGACGATGACCGACGTCACGAAGCCGCTTTCGACGCTTTCGACTTCCACGGGCAGATCGAGCACGGTCAGGCGGGCCCCCGGCTCGGGTAAGCCGCCGGCCTGTTCGGCGACGAACGCGCCGACCGTCTGATTGTCGACCGGCCATGCGCCTTCGACCCAGATCCGCGCGCGTTCGAGCGGCAGCGCACCCGGCAGCCGCACGCGCCCGTCGGAAAGGCGAAGCGGCAGAAGCCGGGACGACTTGAACTCGTCGGGAACCGCGCCCAGGAGTTCTCCGATGACATCCTCGAGCGTGATCAGTCCGGCAACTCGCCCCGTATCGGTGACCACCATCGCCTGATGGCTCCGTTTGTCGCGAAGAAAGGCGAGCAGGCGATCTGCCGGAATGGTTTCCGCCACTCGAGGGATCGGCCGCACGAGCGACGCCAGCGATCCGGATCGGCCTCGTTCGAGAAAGTGCATGACCACATCTTTCGTGTGGAGGATTCCGACGATCGTATCGAGCGTGGACCGGTAGACGGGCAGGCGGCTGTACGGGCTCGATGCGGCAATCCGCTGCACGTCGCGCAGCGGAGTCGCCAACTCGATCGCGGTGAGGCGTTCGCGCGGCACCATCAACTGCGCCGCGTTTCGAAGTCCCAGGCGCAGCGCGCGATGCAGGCGCACCTGCTCCTGCGGCTCCAGCAGACCGCCGTTCCGGCTCTCGGCGATGAGCAGGGCGATCTCTTCCGGCGAGTGCACGTGGCGGTGGCCGGTGTTCGGCGCGCCGAGCACGCGCAGCACGAACAGCCCGCTGCCGTTCAGGATGGCAATCAACCAGGCGTACACCCGCAGCGACCATTGCATCGGGAGCACGGTGAAGAGAGCCGTCTGGGTCGGATACTGCAGCGCGACCGCCTTGGGGACGAGCTCGCCCAGAATGACCGACAGAATCGTGAGCGCGAGGAGAATGATGATTGCAGCCGTGCTGGTGGCGGCTGGGCGCTCGAAGCCCCAGACGCGCATCAGCAGCGGTGCCGCTTTTGGCGCGAGGATCGCCTGCGCGTACGCGCCGAGGATCAGACTCGAGAGCGTGATCCCGACCTGTGAGGCTGCGATGTAACGATCGAGGGCGCGCGGATCCTCGAGCACCGGCAGAAGCCGGGCGGCGATCGCATGACCGTCCCCGGCGAGACGTCTCAGGCGGCTGCGGCGCGCGCCAACCGCGGCGAACTCCGCTGCGACGTACAGCGCGGTGAACAGGATCAGCAGCAGGATGATTGCTGCAGCCGCAAGCACCGGACGATCGTAGACGATCCGGGCTGTCGTGGTCCGCGCCAGGGCCTGCCCGGCGCCCCGTCGTGGGGCGCCATGCCCCTACTCCGCCTTCAAGGCAGTCAGGGGATCGATCCGGGTCGCGCGCATCGCCGGAACAGCCGTGGCGACCGCTGCGACCGCGAGCAGAATGGCGGCGACGCCGGCAAACGTCATCGGATCCGTCGGCGTGACGTCGTACAACATCGTCCGCAGCAGTCCCGTGAGCGCGAACGCCGCGGCGCAGCCCGCGGCGAGCCCAATGACCGCCAGACGCAGCGCGTGCGTGAGCACCATGGCGATGACACCGCCGCGGTCCGCCCCGAGCGCCATGCGTATGCCGATCTCCTGCGTCCGCTGCGAGACCATGTACGACATCACGCCGTAGATCCCGACGGTTGCGAGCACCAGCGCGACCGCTGCGAAAACCGCGAGCAGCAACATGACGATTCGCCGCTGGGCCAGCGAGCGCGCAATGACATCCTCCATCGAACGCAGGTGGGACACCGGCAGGTCCGGATCGATCTCACGCACGGCCTGAACGAGAGATGAGGCAACGGCTGCCGGATTCCCGGCTGTCCGCACGACGACGGTTTCGGACGTGTAGGGCGTGCGTGAATAGGGGTAGTAGATCGCCGGACTGATCTGTTCGTCGATCGACACCATCTTCGTATCGCCGACGACGCCGATGATTTCGTCCGGCCCGGTGCCGTTCCAGCTCACCAGAAGGTGCTGGCCGATCGGATCCTGATTCGGGAACATCTGCCGGGCCAGCGTCTCGCTGACGACCGCATAATGGTTCTCCGTCTGCTGCTCGCGCTCGCTGAAGAGGCGTCCACGCAGCAGCGGAATCCCGAGCACGGTGAAGTAATCGCCGTCGATGATCTTGATGGTTGCGGTCGGACTCTGGCCGGGCGGCGGCTTCGGCTGCCCCACGACTTCGAACGATGTGGCCGAACCCAACCCGTTCATCGGCAGGAACGACACCGTTCCGGCAGACGTGGCGCCGGGAAGATTGCGGATGCGGTCGAGCAGGCTGTGCCAGAACTGGGTGCGGGGGGGCAGACCCTGGTATTTCGCCCCGGGGAGCGTCAACTGCATCGTCATCACGTGGTCCGGGCGGAAGCCCGGATCCGTGGACATCAGGCGCGCGAAGCTGCGGAGCAGCAGTCCCGCGCCGACGAGCAGCACGAGCGCCAGTGCGACTTCGATCACGACGAACGCGCTGCGGAGTTTGCCCGTTCTCCCGGCGGAGCCGCTGCGTCCACCCTCCTTCAGGGCATCGTTCAGATTGATTGCTGCCGACGTCAGCGCCGGAGCGAATCCAAACACGATTCCGCTGACGAGCGCGATGAGCGCGGTGAAGGCGAGCACGCGAGCGTCGACGCCGATTGCGTCGATTCGCGGGAACGCGATCTGGTCGCCCAGATTCGCCGTCAGAAACCGCACGCCGCCCCAGGCGAGCGCAAATCCTGCGATGCCTCCGGCCGCCGCCAGGAGGAGGCTTTCAGCAAGCATCTGGCGAATGAGCCGATGCCGGCTCGCGCCGAGCGCCGCGCGGACCGCCAATTCACGCTGCCGTCCCGCCGCCCGGGCGAGAAGGAGATTGGCGACGTTGGCGCAGGCGATCAGAAGAACGAAGCCCACCGCGCCGAGCAGGATCACGAGCGCCGGTCTGACCTCGCCGGTGATCTGCTGCTCAATCGGCCTGACGTTGATGCCCCAGCCCGTGTCGAACTGCGGCCACCGGGCCGTCAGGCGCGCGGCGATGGTGTCCATCTCCGCCTGGGCCTGCGCGACGGACACGCCGGGCTTCAATCGTGCGATCGGCGTCAGGCTTCGACCGCGCGGTTCGCGCGACGCCGCCGTGAAGCCGATTGGGTACCACACGTCGACGGTGCG
>JAICSD010000176.1 GCA_025937075.1 Vicinamibacteria bacterium
CCCCGTCCCCGCTCCGTTCGCGTGGCTCGCTCGCGACGCTCACTCGCAATACTGCTCGAATGTCGCGATCTAGACCGCCGCCAGCGGGATGATGTGCCCCCGCGATCCCGCGTACGGAATCTGCAGCACGAATTTGCGCATGTCCCACGCGTAGGTCGGGCAGCGCTCGGCGCACAGGCCGCAATGAAGGCAGACGTTCTCGTCTTTCGCCATCACGCGTCCGGTCTGCTTCAATGAGCCGGACACGAACACCGGTTGCTCGATGTTGTCCGCGGGCACGCGGAACTGCGTGCGCAGCGCGGGTTCTTCCGCGTTCGGCGTGATGGTGAGACAGTCGACCGGACAGATGTCGACGCAAGCGTCGCATTCGATGCAGAGCGCGTCGATGAAGTGCGTCTCGGCGTCGCAATTGAGGCACCGTTCCACTTCGGCGCGCGTCTGCTCCGCCGTGAACCCCTTCTCCACTTCCGTGCGCATGCTCTCGAAGCGCACCGGCAGCTCGACGTGCTGCATCTTCTGGCGCGGCACGGGGCTGTAGTCGTTGCTGTACGCCCACTCGTGCAGGCCCATCTTCGTGCTCGTGAGCGTCATGCCCTGGCGTGGACGCTCCGTCACGGGGACGCCGTTGCAGTAGTTGTGGATGGAGATCGCTGCCTGATGTCCGTGCTCCACGGCCCAGATGATGTTCGCGGGCCCGAACGCCGCATCGCCGCCGAAGAATACTCCCTGCCTCGTCGACATGAACGTCGTCTTGTCGACGAGCGGCATGTCCCACTTGCCGAACTCCAGGCCGATGTCGCGCTCGATGAACGGAAACGCGTTGTCCTGACCGATCGCGAGCACCACCGTGTCGCACGGCAGGATCTCGCGGCCGATGACTTCCTGCTTCAATCCGGACGGCGTTTCGGTCGACTGGAAGCGATCGAACTCCATCCCCGTCAACGTCCCGTTTTCGATGATGAAGCGGACGGGCTGGAGGTTTTCGATGATCTCGACGCCTTCTTCCTCGGCGTCCTCGAGCTCCCATGGCGAGGCCTTGAAGTATTTCCGCGTCTTGCGTGCGATGACCTTCACGTCCGTCGCGCCGAGCCGTTTCGACGAGCGGCAGCAGTCCATTGCCGTATTGCCAACACCGATGATCAGGACACGGTTGCCGACGGAATCGACGTGGCCGAAGTGAATCGACTCGAGCCACTCGATGCCGATGAAGATCTGATCCGTGTCGCGCCGGCCGGGGATCTCCAGCTCCTTCCCCTTCGGCGCGCCGCTGCCGACGAAGACGGCCTCGAACTCACGGCCGTCGAGCAGCGCCCTCAAGCTATCGACCGGCGTGTCGTATCTGACGTCCACGCCCATGTCGACGATGTAGGCGATCTCCTCGTCCAGGACCTGCTCGGGAAGCCGGAAGGCGGGGATGTTGATGCGCATCAAGCCGCCGGGGCGCGGCAGCTTCTCGAAGATCGTGACCTCGTAGCCGAGCGGCACCAGATCGTTGGCAACGGTGAGCGACGCCGGGCCAGCGCCGATGCACGCGATCTTCTTCCCGTTCTTCTCGCGCGGCGCCTTCGGCAGCAGGTGCGCGATTTCGCCGCGGTTGTCCGCCGCGACTCGCTTCAATCGGCAGATCGCGACCGGCTTGCCATCGATACGTCCCCGGCGGCACGCGGGCTCGCACGGCCGATCGCACGTGCGTCCGAGGATGCCCGGGAAGACGTTCGACTCGCGATTGAGCAGGTAGGCGTCGGTGAATCGCCCTTGCGCGATGAGGCGGATGTATTCGGGGACGTTCGTATGCGCAGGACACGCCCACTGGCAGTCGACGACGCGGTGGTAGTAATTGGGGTCGGCGACGTTGGTGGGGGGCATTGGGTTGCTGCAATTATAAGGTTCACGGGGTTCAGGGCTGGGTTCTGGGGTTCTCAGGTTCTGGGGTTCTGGGGTTGGTTGGGCGGCCAGTTCACCATTCGGCATTCGGCATTGACGCGTTTCAGCCGGCATTTACGAGCGTCAGCGACCCTGCATTGACGCGTGTCAGCCGCCATCGACGCGTTTCACTTCAACAGCTGCGTCCAGTTCGCAATCAGCGTAATCGGCACCGGCGCGTCGCCCGCAATGCTCACGAGGGACCTCTCACTGGCGGCGCGCGGCGCCGTTCGGACCGGTCCGCCGCCTGCGGAGACGATCTGCAGCGGTTCTTTCGGGTACGGCGAAAACAGAATGAGTCCACCGGTGCTCCACGTCCCGCCGCGGGGCACCGGTGCGGACGCGAGCGTCACCGGCGTGCCGCCGGTCACGCGGGTGACCTTCAGCACGCCACCCGCGAAGAAGCCGATCGAGCGGCCGTCCGGTGACCAGAACGGAAGCATCACGTCTTCGGAGCCGGCGATCGGCTGCGCCTGAAACGCGCCGATATCGCGGACGTAGAGCAGCGTCTTGCCCGCGGCATCGTTCGCAACGAACCCGACCCGGCGTCCGTCGGGCGAGAGCGCCGGGGCTTCGCCGGGCGTGAGCACCGTCCCTTCGGGCGGCAGGATGGAGACGACGTCGAGCCTCCCATCGGGAGTCCGACGAATCGTCATTGCCGCGGCCAGCACGATCGCGACGGCGGCAGCGACCCATCCGAGCCACGCAACGAGCCGAGTACTGGATCCCGCAGGTTGGGTCGCATGCTCGCCGTCGGCGCGAATCGCCTGAAGCATCAGCTTCAGGTCGTGCGCGGACGCCCAGCGGTCGTCGACATTCTTGGCCAGACATCCGTCTATCAAACGCGCGAGCGCCGCCGGCACCTGCGGTTTGAGCGTCCGCACGGGTGGCGGTTGCGACTGCAGGATCGCGCTGATGGTCGCCGCGCCGCTCGATCCCTCGAACGCCCGGCGGCCGGTCAGCATCTCGTAGAGGACGGCGCCGAACGAGAACACGTCCGCGCGCGCGTCCACCTCGCGCCCTTCGAGTTGTTCCGGAGCAACGTACTGCAGCGTGCCGAGCACACTGCCGATGCCGGTGAGGGGGGTCGTCCGCGTCGCGGCATCGACGAGCGGAGCAGCGCGTTCGCGCAGCGCGGCGAGGCCGAAGTCGAGCAGCTTCGCGCCGCTGCGGGTGAGCATCACGTTCGAGGGCTTCAGATCGCGGTGGATGATGCCGCGCCGGTGCGCGTGATCGAGCGCGTCCGCGATCTGAATCGCAGTTGCGACAGCGTCCGATACCGGAAGCGGTCCGCGCGCGAGCCGATCGGCCAGCGTCTCGCCTTCGAGCGCCTCCATGACGAGGAACTCCGTCGATCCGTCGTCGCCCGTGGCGCTGCCCACGTCGTAGAGCGTGCAGATGTGAGGATGCGCGGCGGCCGAGATCGCGCGCGCCTCGCGCTCGAAACGCGCGCGGCGGTCGGGATCCGACGCGGCATCGGGTTTCAACGTCTTGATCGCGACGGCGCGGTCGAGGCGCGTGTCGCGCGCCTTGAACACATCGCCCATGCCGCCCGAGCCGAGCGGCTCGATGACGAGATAGGGCCCGAGCTGTGTTCCAGGGGTCACCGGCATCCAGGGGTTCCGCGGATTATATGCGGCGTGGGCTGATATACTCGGCCGCGGTCGCGGCGGCCCTGAAAGGACCGCCCCCACGCCTGACATGCAGAGGTCGATCTCTCGCTCATCCTCGATGCGCCTCGCACTCGGCGCGCTTGTCATGATCTATCTGACCGCGTTCTCGAGCGCACAGGCGCCGCAGACGCCGCGGCCTGCGGCGGGCGCGCAGCAGACGCCGCCACCTGCGGGACGCGGCGGCGCCGCCGGCCAGGGCGGACGCACGATGAGCCCGGCGTCGCAGCGGCCGCCGGAGACGGTGACGCCGCAGTCGTATCCACCGGAGCAGGTCGCCGCCGGACGCACGCTCTTCGCCGCGCAGTGCGGCTTCTGTCACGGCCGCGACGCGATGGGCGGCGAGACCGGTCCGGATCTCACGCGCTCGCAGCTCGTCGCCGAGGACATGCGCGGCGACAAAATCAAGCCTCTTCTGCACACCGGACGCCCCGACAAGGGCATGCCCGCGTTCAACCTGAGCGACGCCGACGTCGCATCGATCGTCGCGTTCGTTCACGATTCGAAGAAGCGGGTCGATTCGCTCGAAGGCAACCGCCGCACGGTCGATGTCGCCGATCTGCAGACCGGCGATGCGCAGGCCGGCCAGCGCTACTTCGACGGACCCGGCGGCTGCACGAAGTGTCATTCACCCACCGGCGATCTCGCCGGCATCGCGGCGCGCTATCAGGGGCTGCAGCTTCTCCAGCGCATGTTGAATCCGACGGGCGGCCGCGGGCGCGGCGGAGCTCCGGCCTCGTCCCCCGTCAAGGTGACCGTGACACTCGCTTCCGGCCAAACCGTGACGGGGACGCTGGTGTACCGCGACGAGTTCACGATCGGTCTTCGCGACGCGGACGGCTGGTATCGATCCTGGCCGGCAACCGGAGTCCGCTTCACGATCGACGATCCGCTCGAAGCGCACTTCGATCAACTGGGCAAGTACACGGACAAGGACATGCACGACGTCCTGGCGTACCTGCAGACGTTGCGCTGACGCATCATGAGACGCCGCACGCTGCTTTCGACCATCACGATTGCGTTTGCGGGCCTCGCCCTGCTGTCGGGACAGGAACCCGCTCGCGGCCTCGACCCCGCGCTGCTCTTGAAGCCTCCGCAGGATAGCTGGCCGACTTACCACGGCGACTACACAGGCCAGCGCCACAGCAAGCTGACGCAGATCACGCCCGACAACGTCCATCAGCTCACGCTCGCGTGGACGTTCCAGACCGGGCAGAACGCGCAGATCAAGGCGTCGCCGATCCTCGTCGACGGCATCATCTACATCACCACGCCCGACAACATCTGGGCGCTCGACGCGAGAACGGCGCGTCAGATCTGGCGCTACACGTATCCGACGAACTCGGGCTTTCACATCGGACACCGCGGCGCAGCGATGTACAAGGACACGGTCTACCTGACGACCCCCGATGCGCACCTCGTCGCGCTCGCGGCCAAGGACGGCAAGGTGAAGTGGGACGTCGTCATTGCTGACGCGAAGAAGGGCTTCTGGTCCACGAACGCGCCGCTGCTGATTCGCGATCACCTGCTGGTCGGTGTGTCCGGCGATTTCGACAATCTCCCGGGCACGCTCAAGTCGATCGATCCCGAGACCGGCAAGACGCAGTGGATCTTCTACAGCACGCCGCCTGCCGGCACGCCCGATTCGATCAGCGGCGGGGCAACGGGCGGACAGATGTGGAATGCGGGAACGTACGATCCGGATCTGAATCTCTTCTACGTGGGGACGGGCAATCCCACGCCGGTGCTCAACGGCCCATTCCGTCCCGGCGACAACCCGTGGACCTGCAGCATCGTCGCGCTCAATCCGGATACCGGCAAGCTCGCCTGGGGATTCCAGGCGTCGCCGCACGACACGCACGACTGGGATGCGGCGGAAGTCCCCGTTCTCGTCGACGCCACGTTCAACGGGCAGCCGCGCAAGATGCTCATGCAGGCATCGCGCAACGGCTACTTCTTCGTGCTCGATCGCACGGACGGCAAGAGCCTGCTGACGACGACCTTCGCGGCGGTGAACTGGTCGAAGGGGATCGACAAGGACGGCCGGCCCATCCCGAATCCTGACAAGGAGCCGTCTCGCGACGGACGGCTCGTGGCGCCCGACGAAGGAGGCGGTACGAACTATCGATCGCCCAGCTTCGATCCGAAGACGGGGCTGTTCATCGTCAGCGCGCGCGACGCATACGGGATCTACTTCTTCAAGCCGGAGCACGGAGATTACGGCTGGGCGGGGGCCGACTACGGCGTCGGAGGGAAGGGGTTCCTGCGCGCCATCGATTACAGGACGGGCAAGGTCCGATGGACGCACGATCTCCTCGGCGGCGGCGGTGGGGCGGGCGTGCTGACGACCGATTCAGGAATCACGTTCACGGGCGATGCCGCGACGAACGTGCTGGCGCTCCGCACCAGCGACGGTGCGACGCTGTGGCACTCGGGTATTGGATCGGTGGGAAACGGACCGATCACCTACGAGTTGGACGGACGTCAGTATCTGCTGGTGGGCGGCGGCGCCGGTCTGTATGCGTTCGCGCTGGCTGAGAAACCTTCCAACTCCCAACCTCCAACTCCCAATCTTCAGAGGCGCTAAGGAATTTGGGAGTTGGGAGTTGGCGCTAGCCGTTGGGCGTCAGGACTTTCCGCATCGCGACTTTCGGCGGCATCTTGCGTGGTTCGGCACTGCGCCGCGTCGCGGCAATCCGCACCATCGTCAGGCACCGGTTGACTTCCTGCGTCACGGCGCCGGGCGTCGCCGCGGCGTGGCCGTGCACGCGGCTGAAGCAAATCACGAGCGGAAGAACCATCAGAAGGGCACGCGAGACCGGATGACGCCGCACGCTGCGGATATCGCAAGCGGCGTTCCCGCGAAACAGGCCGGAATCCCGCGATTGACGATAATCGCGGCGTGCGGGTGATTACAGTCTCCGCACGCCGCGCACGTTCTTGTGGGCGCTTTCTCTCGTAGCGCGGGCCGCCCTACGATCCCTTCTCGATCACGAGAATCGAAAACGAGTCCGGCACCATCGCGCCGCGGCCGGCGCGGCCGCCCGCGGGAGGCGTTGCCGGCGGACCGTACTCGGCGCCGATCACGAGGATGCGGTTCGTCTTCGTGTCGAGCGTTAACGTCTTCGCGCTGGGCATCGTCTTCACGGTCTGCTCGACGGTGAAGCTGGTCGGGCTGTTCTCCTTCACGACCGTCAGCGTGCCGTCGCCCTGCGAGCTGAACACCTCGTGCGTGTCGGGGTTGAACACCGCGCCATCCACACCGCGGCCAATCGGCAGCGTCGTGATGATGTTCCCTTTCTCCGCGTTCAGGACGACGAGGTTCTGCGGGTTGCGGCAGCCGGCAAACAGGATCTTGTTCTTGACGTCCATCGCCAGCCCCGCGCAGCCGCCCCCCTTGCCCGCGAGATCGAAATGACTCGTGACCTGCATCGACTTCGCGTCGACGACGGCGATGTTGTCCTTGTCTTCGATATCGACATAGACGCGGCCTGCGCCGTCGCTGACGGCCTGCTCGGGGGCGCCCCCCAGATCGATCGTCCCGACGACCGAGCCGTCCTTCGAATCGATCACGGTGGCGTTCGGCGGCGTGTGGCTGAACACGTATACACGGTCGTTGTATGCGTCGAACATGATGCCGTCCGGGTTTCCCTGAACGTCGATTTTCTTGATCGGCTTCAGGGTTTCCGTATCCCACATCGCCACCGGCTTGCTGCTGGCGAAGCCGTGCTTGGACTTCGGATCCACGGCGACGCCGCGGGCGCTCGTCTCGGCAATCTGCCCGGCGGGCTCGAGCGTGTCCAGGTTGAAAATCATGATCCGAGCGGTGGCCCCGGTCCGCGGAATGTAGAGCTTGCGGCCGGCGACGTCCGCATAGACGTAGTCGAACCCGCCGTCCCCGCCGGCCTTGGCGCGCTTGACGACCTTGTACGGGCCGGCCGACTCCTGGGCACCGCCGGCGAGAACGGGGAGAAAGAGTCCGAGAATCAAAAGAAACACGCCTCGTCTCATACGGACGCTCCTTTATCTTTTTGCCTTTCCTTTTCCGACCCGGTGGAGTACAGAATAACGCCTCAGACAGGTGCCCCCAACGAGGCCCCCCGCACCGGGGCTGCGCGTACGGCCGGCCGGGAACCGCGGCGCGATAGAACGGGACACAGTGCCTGAAGGTGCTCGTGTATCGACGGTGCCATGTGCTTTGCGCCGTACGCCTTCCCGTCGTGTGCTCCGGCCTCATCGCATCGATGGTGCTGGTCGTGTCGGCGGCTGCCCGCGCCGCCGATGGACCTGGCGCCCTCGGCGAGATGATCGTGCCGGGCGGCGTTCGCGCGGCGCTGGACGCGATCGGCGAGACCGGGTCGGCCGATCGCTCCCAGTTCGTGATCGAGCTCGCGCGGCGCCTCTATCAGACGCCGCTCACGTCGCGAACGGATCCGCGCGAGGCCACGATCCAATCGCTCCTCGACCACCTCGATCAATCCGCTCGGACAACGCAGTCTGGCGACACCGTCCCGCTTCCGCTCACGCCTGAAGTCTGGACGGATATCGTCTTCGAGAGGCGCGCCACCGCGCAGACGCTCGCCGCATCGATCCTGCGCTCGCGCAACGCGGCGCTGCTGTACTCTGCGCTCATCGCGCTGGACGACGACACGCGAGCCTGGCTCGCGGGCGAACGCGATCTGATTGCCGATCTCGCCGGGCGCGATGCGCCCGCTTTCCTGCTCGCGGCAAGCGCGATTCGGGTCAGCGGCGGCATTGTGCAGGTGCCGGGCGGTGAACCCGCGGAAGGCGTCTGGGAAGCGATCGTCGGGA
>JAICSD010000483.1 GCA_025937075.1 Vicinamibacteria bacterium
AGCGACGGCGACAAGATCGAACGCGATGCACGAGAGCATCCCTTGCATGCCCGCAATGCCGTCTGGGATGGACGGGTCGTGCGCATCTTCGGCGCACGCAATGAAATCATCGCGTTTCAGGTGATCGCCGAGGCTGACGCGCGCGGCATCCGCGAACTGTCGCTGCAGCTTCCCGCCCTCTCCTCCGACCGCGACCGTATCGTCTATCGCGCACCCGCTGCGGACCCGACGGAGTACGTCGATCGGCCAATCGAGATCTTCGCGGTCCATTACATGGACGTGCGGACCCCGTCGCACGCGTCGTGGGTGTACGAGCCCGACTCGCCAGCCGCGCCGAAAGACCCGACCGGCTGGAAGCCCGTGCAGCTCGTTCCCGAGAACGCACGCCGTGGACGAGGCGGACTGCCGATCGGCGTCGAGCCGAACGAGAATCAGGCGATCTGGATCGAGATCTATACCGGTCGCCAGCGTCCTGCCGGCACCTATCGCGGGACGATTCGGATTTCCGCCGACGGCGTCCAGCGGAGCGTGCCGGTGGAGATGACGCTCTTCGATTTCACGCTGCCGGACGAGAACAGCATGCACGCGATGCTGTTCTATTCGAGCGATCAACCGGAGCTGTATCATGGGCGGAATCTCGATCCGGCATATCACCGCCTCGCGCATCGGTCTCGCGTCGAGTTGGTGAACGCCTACGACGAACGGACGCTTCCGCAGGTGATGGGACGATTCTCAGGATCGGACTTTACCCGGGAGCACGGCTACGAAGGTCCTGGCGAAGGCGTCGGCAACGTGCTCGCGCCCCGAACGTTCTATGGTGCCGGCGCGGAGTTCGAGGATCGCGCATCCACATGGGCGCGGAGCGATGCGTGGATGATCTTTCTGCGCAAGACGCTGCCGCACGTGATCACCTTTCTGTACATGCCGGACGAGCCGCGCGCGTCGGAGTACGCACATATCCGGACGCTCGCGGAGAACATTCACTCGAATCCCGGTCCGGGTGGAACGCTTCCGGCGTTCGTTACCCACACATACGTCGAGGCGCTCGAAGGCGCGATCGACATCTGGTGCTCCGGTCCGCAGGGTTTTGGGATCGATCGGGTAGCTGCCGAGCGCGCACGCGGCCACGAGTACTGGTTCTACAACGGCGGCCGGCCGTACGGCGGCGCGATCACGATCGATGCGCCCGCGACGGATGCACGCGCCACGATCTGGGCCGCATTCAAGCACGACGTCCGCGTGTACTTCTACTGGCATTCGGTCCACTGGCGCCACAACGCGCAAAAACAAGGGGAGCGGAACCAGAACGTCTGGGCGAACAGCATCACCTTCGATAACCGCGGCCAGCCGAACAAGCCGCTCGACGGGCAGGGCTACATCCATGGCGACGGCGTACTGATCTATCCCGGAGAGGAGAAGCTGCATCCGGAGGAGGACCGCGGTCTTCCCGGGCCGGTCGCGACGGTGCAGCTCGCAAATTTCCGCCGCGGCCTGCAGGACCATCAGTACCTGACGATGGCACGATCGCTGGGTCTGAACGATGTCGTGGATCGAGTCGTACGGCGGATCGTGCCGCGGGTCTTCTCGGACGCGGGCGCGGAGGTGAGCTTCCCGGAATCCGGCGATCCGTACGAGGCGGCCAGGATGGAGCTCGCGCGCGCCATCGCTGCGGCCGAGGCGCGGCGCGCACGTCCTGCGGCGGCTATCCCTGCGCCAGCACGCGCTCCAGCGCGCCGAAGTCCGTCGGCTTCATCAGATGGTGATCGAAGCCCGCGCGTCGGGATCGCTCGTCATCCTTATCCCACCCGGTAAGCGCGATCAGCCGGGGGCCGGAACCCTGACGCTGGCGAATCTGCCGCGCGACCTCGTAGCCATCCATGTCCGGCAGCCCGATGTCGAGCAGGACGACCTCGGGCCTTTGCGTATCGACGGCTTCGAGCGCGGAATGTCCGTCGTGTGCCATTCCGGCCTCATGTCCCATCGTGGTCAGCAACGCCTGGAGCATTTCGGCGGAATCGACGTTGTCATCGACGACCAGCACACGCATGGCAACACTCGAGCATTGAACGCACCCGACGATCATAGCGCGCCGCACGGTGAATGGCAGCAGCGATTCACGCTAGCGCCTCGACTGTGTAGAGGTGACGCATTTCGCCGCCCGCGAACCCATCGTCATCCGGCGTTGACATTTCAGGTGCGAGGCACATCTCTCGCCGCGCAACATTTCGGAGCACGGCGCTGCAACTGACGCGTGGTCTGATGGATACGCTGCCATGGGCACCTTTCGGTTCCGCGGCGCGCGGCTTGCCGGAAGGAGGGGCGGCCCCGCAAATCGCGTACGAATGCACGCCCGACCCCAAGGGTGCGCCGTATCGGCGATGCACCGGCGGGGCCTTCGTCACCTGTTTCGTCATGGAGGATTGCATGCGAGCTCTGTTGTTCACGTGTGGGCTGATCGCGGCCCTGTCTCTGCCGGCGTACGCGCAGAAAGCACCGGCAGCCAAGAGCGCGCCGGCGGCCGCCGCGTCCGCGCCAATCAACCTCAATACCGCCACGCAGGCGCAGCTCGAGTCCCTGCCGGGCATCGGGGCCAAGGCCGCGCAGCGGATTCTCGAGTACCGCCAGAAGAACGGCACCTTCAAGAAGATCGAGGACCTGATGAACGTGAAGGGCATCGGGGAGAAAAGCTTCCTGCGGCTGAAGCCGCTGATCACGGTGGCGGGCGAGAAGGCTGACCGTGCCGGCGGCCCCACCCTCTAGCAATCCCGGCGTCACCCCCGCGTCAGGTTGCGGCGGACTCGCGTGGGGGACTGGCGGTCTCACGCTCGTCGAGCTGCTCTTCGCGCTTGCCGTCGCAGCTACGCTCATGACCATGGCCATTCCGGAGGGGGTGCGCGCGAGGGATGAGTATAGGACCCGCGGCGCCGCGCAATATCTGGCGTCGCGGGTGGGACAGGCGCGGCTCGGCGCCATCCGCCGGGCGCGGTTCGTCGGCCTCAGATTCGAGTCCGTGCCTGGCGACTACGCGTTCACGTCCGTCGAGGACGGCAACGGCAACGGCCTGAAGACTGCCGAGATTCTCGCCGGCA
>JAICSD010000003.1 GCA_025937075.1 Vicinamibacteria bacterium
ACACGTGCGCTCGCGGGCACCCGCTTCGCGGCCCGCTCCGCTCACGTGGCTCGCTCACTGCGTTCGCTCGCTTCTATCAGGGGCTTTCGCCCCTCGGACTCCTCTACACGTGCGCTCGCGGGCACCCGCTTCGCGGCCCGCTCCGCTCACGTGGCTCGCTCACTACGTTCGCTCGCTTCTATCCGGGGCTTTCGCCCCCCTGACTCCTCTATACGTGCGGCTATGAAATGCCTTCATGCCGTCCGACGATCGTAAACTCGGGAATGGACCGAACCTGGAAATGCCTGCTCATCCCGGGACTGCTTGCGGTCGCTTTGCCTGCCGCCACGGCGCCGCGCGAGGCCCCGCTGCCCGCCATTCTGGTGTCCAGGCAGCTGGCGGAAAGTCGGGGACTCCATGTGGGTGACATCGTCCACCTCTCGGTCGCGCGAACGGACGCGGACGCGAAGGAATTCCGGGTCGCGGGAATCTATGAGCCGACGCCCGATCCGATGCGCTTCGCGGAGCGGCGGCTCGAAGTGCGGATGCACCTGCCGGACCTCATCACCCTCACGCCGGAGCGCACGGACGACACGTCCGACTCGATCACGTCGATCAACGTCGCGCTGCACCATCCATCCGCCGCGGCGGCGTTCTCACGCGACGTCACAGCGTGGCTGCCCACGCTGACGGCTCGTCCCACAACCGCGCCCGACGAGCGTTCGACGACCTTCCTCGTGCTCGACCGATTCCATTTGGCGATCGCGATTGTCACCGTACTCGGGAGCGCGGTGTTTCTTCTGGCGCTGATGGTGATGGTGGTCGACGAGCGGCGCGCAACGGTCGGTACGCTGCGGCTGATCGGGTTCACCCGCCGGCGGATTCTCGCACAGGTGATGGCCGAAGGCGCCCTCATCGCACTCGCTGGCGCACTGGGCGGCCTTGCCTTCGCGTTCCTGACACAGGGCATGTTCAATCGCTTCTTCCAGTGGCGGTATGACACGACGCTCGTGTTTCTTCGACTCACGTGGAGCGTCGCCGCGCGATCCCTGCTGATCGCCGTGCCGCTCGGCCTCCTCGCGAGCCTCATTGCGTCCTGGACGCTTCTTCGACAGCAGATCCTGTCGCTCGTCCGCCGATAAATGCGACGCGCCATCCGCTTCGCCTGGCTGAGCCTCGTCCGGCAGCCCGCCCGCTCGCTGCTGGGAATCCTCGGCATCGCCGCCATCGGCGCCCTGCTCTTCGACATGCTGCTGCTGTCGCATGGGCTTCTTCTCTCGTTTGGCGACCTGCTCGAACGCTCTGGCTACGACGTGCGCGTGCTGGCTTCCGAAGCCCCGCCCTTTACCGGACCCCGCCTGACGGGCGCCACAACCCTTGCCGCCGATATCG
Organism: Vicinamibacteria bacterium; assembly: GCA_025937075.1. The sequence continues at coordinate 1,372 of JAICSD010000003.1, forward strand.
CCAGCATTCCCGGCGTCGAAGCCGTTCTCCAAATTCGCGTGCGGGAGGCAGAGAGGGTCACGGACAATCGTGGGGCGGCCCTTTCAGGGCCGCCAATTCACTTCATCGGCGCGGATCCGCGTGTGCGGTCGATGTGGACGATCGTCGAAGGACAGGATCTGCCGAAGGCCGCCGGGGCGACTTCGGTCGTCGTAGTGAACCGCCAGTTCGCCGCGCGCGACGGTCTCCGGGTCGGTTCTTCCTTGCTGCTGCGCGGCCGCTGCCGCGAGGGCTCGGATGCACTGCCGCCGGTGGAATTCCTCGTCGGCGGCGTTGCAGACTTTCCACTCGATTCGGTGACTGCCTCGACTGTCGCTGGAACGCTGGCGGACGTCGACACGCTTTGCGCCGAAGACGTCGGAGATCGCGCCGAGATGCTGCTCGTGCGATCGACGCGCGACACCGGATCAGATGGCGCGGCTGCGGCCGTCCGCGCGCGACACCCAGGGCTCTATGTCGTCACGAACCGGGAGCTCGTCGAACGCTTCAGCCGCGTGGAGTTCTCGTACTTCCGTCAAATCTCCACCGTGCTCGCGACGATTACGTTGTTCTTCGGGTTTCTGCTGATCGCCGTGCTCCTGACCGTGTCGATCAACCAGCGGCTCGGGGAAATCGCGGCCCTGAGGGCGCTCGGGTTGTCGCGAGTACGCGTGAATGCCGGCGTCCTCTCGGAGTCCGTCCTGCTCGTCGGCATCGGCGGATTCCTTGCGGTGCCGCTCGGCCTCGGATTGTCCGTCTGGCTCGACGCCATCTTGCGGACGCTTCCTGGCCTGCCGGCGGATCTTCATTTCTTCGTCTTCGAGCCGCGGACGCTCGCGTTGTACATCGCGCTGCTGGCAGTCGCGTCGATTGCCGCCGCCGTCTATCCGATTCGCATTGTCTCCGTGCTGCCGATCGCGGCCACGCTTCGCCGTGAGGTCGTGTCGTGACCTCCTCGATCGTCGAAGCACGGAACGTTTCGAGAGTGTTTCCGATGGCTGGAGGGCCGGTATCGGCGCTACGGGACATCTCGCTTCGGATCTCGCCCGGGGAGTACCTGGGGGTCGTCGGGCCCTCGGGTTGCGGCAAGTCCACGCTCCTGCACGTGCTGGGGGTCGTCGACGTTCCGACGAGCGGCGAAGTCCTGTTCGACGATCGCCGGATCGGATCGCTCTCGGATGCTGAGCGCAGCCGGCTGCGCCTGCGCGAAATCGGGTTCGTGTTCCAGCGCTTCTTCCTGCTGCCGATGCTGACGGCATGGGAGAACGTCGAGCTTCCCCAGGCTGAAGCCGGCGCGGGACGCACCGAACGCCGGGAGCGAACGCGCGAACTGCTGGAATTCGTCGGTCTCGCGGCGCGCGCCGGCCATCGTCCGTCCGAGCTGTCGGGTGGAGAGATGCAGCGGGTCGCGATCGCGCGCGCTCTGGCGAACCGCCCGCGGCTGCTGCTCGCCGACGAGCCGACTGGTGAGCTCGATCAGGCCACGGGCGAGCAGATCATCTCGTTGATCGATCGTCTGCACTCAGATGGGATGTCCGTGGTCGTCGTGACGCACGATGCAGGCATCGCGGCGCGCTCCCGCCGGCTGCTGCGGATGCGCGACGGCCGGATCGTGGAGGAGATGGTCCAGTGATACTCACGCTGGCGCTGCGCTCGCTACTGTCGAGGCCGATCCGGAGCGCCGTGCTCGCCGGGGGATTCGGCCTCGGCGTCGCCGTGATGGCTGCGCTGCAGGGTATCGGAGCCGTGATCCTCGAACAGGCACGAACGCCGGCGCTCGTCGGCGGCGGCGACGTCGTCATCGGGAGCGCAAGCGGTCGAATCGGCAGCGCCAGATTCGTCTTGTCCCATCTACGATCCAGCCCGTCACTCCGATCTCGCATCAGGGTAGCCTCGCCTGCGCGCCTCGCAAGTATCTACCTGGTTGACGGTCATGCTGCCGTGCCCGTAACAGCACACGGCGGCATCCCGAGCCTCGAACGCGGCCTCGCCGATCCGGAGACACGGGGCATCGAGTCCTGGATCGATACCCCGGCGGATGAGGCGTGGGCTGCGCCGGATTACGAGGACGTTCTGCGCGAGATGGATCGGTTTCATGCAATCCCTGACGTTCCCTCTCGCGCCGCGTCGTGGAGTGAATGGCTGTATTTCAATGGCCGAACGGGCGCAGCGCGCTTCTATCTCACGTTTCTTGCAGGACCCCGGCTCCCGTCGGGACAGCGGCGACTCGGCGTGCGCCTGCAGCTCGAGCGCGGCGGCACGTTGACCGCATATTCCTCGTCGACCCTCGTCACGGACGAACAACTTGCATCGGCACCGGACGTCAATGCGGGAGCGAACAGCGTCCGCGTGAGCGGATCCGAGTATCGGATCCATTTCGATCTTCCCTCGGAGTCGTCAGGCCCACGTGCCTCCGGCGACATCGTCGTGCATGCCGAACCGGGACGCGCGCTTCCGCCGTTCACGATGCGCGGTGAGGCCGGTTGGGTGTCCGGCTACGTAGTGCCCGTGATGGCCGGGGCGCTCGGCGGCACAATCACGATCGGCGGCGACTCGATCGCGCTGGACGGAGGAACCGGCTATCACGACCACAACTGGGGATTCTGGGAAGGCGTGCGATGGCAATGGGGCCAGGTGCACAGCCAGGATCTGTCGTTCGTGTACGGGCGCGTCTATCCGCCGCCCGATGCGGCGGACAGTACACGTCTACCCGGATTCCTCGTCGCGGTTGGACCTGACGGGCCGATCGGGTATGCGACCGACGTCACGATCGACGAGACGAACGCGGCGTCCACTTCCGAGCCCCGCAGGATAGTCGTGAGCGGTAGGAGCGAATCCGTGGCCGTGACGCTCGACATTGCGGTGCATCACATCACGAGCACTCGCATGAGCGGTCACACATTCGGGAGCGATATGGATTTCCTGCAGCTTCGCGGCACGTATCGAGTCGCAGGCCGCGTGGGGACACGAGAAATCAGCTTCACTGGACCGGGGAGTGCCGAGACGTTCCGCGGCCGCTAGCGCCGAAGTGCTCGGAGAGATACAGGACGAGCGGCTTCTGCTCGTCTTCCTGGATCGGGCTGCCCCATGCGCGCATCTGCGTCACGGTGCGTTCCCAGGCCGCCGCATCCTTTCGCTGCTGCGTGATGAGACCCGCGCTGTGGCAGAGCAGGCATCGTTCGGTCACGAGAGTCTTCGCCGCGCCGTCTGGCAACGCGGCGATTTCGGCGGCTTCCGAACGAGCCGAGACCGCTTGCAACCCCGGATCCGCATCGACCGCTCCGCCGCCGGCGCTTCGACATGCGGCGAACCCCGCCACAACCACCGACACGATCGCAATCGATGGCAGCCAGCGCCGCACACGCGGCGGCGCTTCAGCAAACATTGAAGCGGACCTCGTGAATCGAATTGTTTCCATAGCCGCCCGCGTTTGGCGACGCCCGTTCGGGCTGCGTGTGGCCGGCCGTGTCGGTCGCGCGCGCGCGCAGCCGTTGTTCGCCGGCCGACGAGAACGGCACGTCGGCTTCCCACAAGCGCCACGTGCCCGGTCGAGACTCGCTGGTGAAGCGACCCGGCTGCCACGTTCGTCCGCCATCACCCGAGATGTCGACCTGCGAAATCGTTCCAGTGCCGGTCCACGCGACCCCGGTCACGCGGGTGGTGCCAACGCTCACCTGCTCGCCGTCAAGGGGCGCCGTGATGAGCGACTTCACGCGCATCAGATCCACCGGACCGTCTGGATAGCGGTATCCGCGTGCCATGAAATGATTGTCGGACTCGGTGCGGCGTGCGTGGACGTGCGTGAGCCATTTCGCCGATGCCATGCCATACCACCGCGGCACGATGAGGCGGAGTGGACCGCCGTGTTCCAGCGGCACCGGCCGTCCGTTCATCTCGTAGGCCACGAACGCGTCGCTGAGCGCAGTTTCGCGCGGAATGCTGCGCAGAAATTTTGGGGCCGCTGCCATGGGACTACGATCGGCGGCTTCCATCCAGAAGTGCAGCGCCGTTCCCTGCACACCAGCGCGTTCGAGCAATGCGGTGAGCGGTACGCCGGTCCATGTCGCGTTGCTCACCGCGCCAAGTCCCCACTGCACGCCTGACGTCGCCGGCAGCTCGAAACGTCCGCGGCCGTTGCCGGCGCACTCGATCGTCGCGGCGCGCCGTTCGGCCGGCATGCGCCGGATCTCCTCGAGGCCGAGCGTCATCGGATGCGCGACCTCGCCGTCGATCGTCAGTGTCCACGGCGTGGAGATTCCGGCGGGCACGCCATGATGGCTGCGGACGAAGAAAAGATCGTTGGGCGTCTCGAATGTCCTCAGCGCGGCGAGCCGCGACTCGGCGTCGAGCGGTCGAGCGTTTCGGACGACGAGCCGCGAGCCATTGGGACCGCCGCCGGACTGCTCGGGATCGAAGACGAGCGCTGCGGCGCGACTGGGGCGCACCAGCGTTCCGGCCGCAGCGAGAACGAGGGTGAGCGCTTCACGGCGGTCGATGACTCGGTCGCGCATGGGGCGACAGAGTAGCGCAGGTGTGTTCGGGTTCGGAAGATCGGGCTGAAGTAGCTATAATCAATGTGAGGTAGCTAATTCAAGGGTCACACATATGAAGCCAATGAGCGCGCGCGAGCTCAAAAACTCTACCGGCGAAGTAGTGCGGACGCTCCGCCGCGGTGAGAGCATCCTGCTCACGTTCCGAGGGAAGGCCGTGGGGAGAATCGAACCAATCAGGCCCGAAGAGGCGCAGGTGCCGCGCGTTCCCTCGTACGATGAGGCGTGGGCGTCCATCGAATCGGAGCTCGAGGCCTCGAAGCCGAGATTCGGATCCTGGACAGAGGCGGAGGACGAAAGCCGCGGACGCCCGTGATCTTCGTCGATTCCAACCTGTTCGTCATCGATCTGCGCTATCGCGAGGACGCCAATTATCGGCTGAATCGGCGAGCGCTCGACCGGTTGGCGCGGGATGGCACCGGCGTGACGAGCGTTCTCAACGTCCTCGAACTTTGCGGCATCCTCAGCTTCAATCTTTCCACCACCGCTCTACATGGTCTGTACGTGCACTTCGCGCAGCGGTATCGGATGACAGTACTCCCGACCGGCGGTCACGAGGCGCGGCTGCCGGCACCGACAGTCCGTGATGTGCTGATGCAGATGGAAAAGCGAATGGCCTTGAAGGATGCCGAAATTGCGCTCGTCGTCCAGCAGCAGGCCACGAGCCTGGACGCATTTGTGAGCTGGAACGCAAAGCACTTCGACGGAAAGCTCCCAATCCGGGCGCTGACGCCGCGCGAATGGCTCGGGACTCTCCGGCGCCGGAAGCGCCCGCGTTCCTGAGGTCGCAACGACGCACGTCTGTGAAAATTGCTTCGGCGAGGCAGGCTCGTGGGCGCGAGTGAGCGTAGCGACCGAGCCGCCTTCGCGCGGCGCGCTCCGGCGCCCAAGCCCAGACAAAATTGGCGCGCCCTGCAGGACTCGAACCTGCGACCTCCTGGTTCGTAGCCAGACGCTCTATCCAACTGAGCTAAGGGCGCGATGAAACTCCAATTATAGCAGCCTCTTCCATGCGCACGAAGCCTAGCGGGAGCCCGATTGAAGCAGCGCCTTCAGCGTGGCATCGAACGCGGCGTACGGCTGCGCGCCGACGAGCATGACGCCCTCGATTTCATCGGGCGCCGTCCGGCCGATGACGAATGTCGGCGTGCCGCGGAGGTTCAGCTTGACCGCTTCGCTGACGTCCGCCTGGATCTCGCCGTCGTGCGTGGTGCTCGCCGCGCACGCCGCGAACGCTTTCGTGTCGAGCTTCAGGCTGTCCGCGCTCTTCGTGATGAAGTCGGGCGAGAGCAGGTTCGCGTTCTTCATCAGAGTCGTCCGCATCTCCCAGAAGCGGTGCTGATCCCCGGCGCAGCGCGCCGCGCGTGCGGCCATCAGCGAGTGCGCGTGCGTGTCGAGAGGAACATCGCGCGCGAGGTACCGCAGCCGGCCCGTGTCGATCCACGTCTTCTTGATCTCCTCGAACCCCGTCGACGCGTATTGACGGCAGAACGGGCACTCCAGGTCCGTGAACTCGATCATCGTCAAGGGCGCATCGGCGCTCCCGAGCACGAGCTGGTCGGAGTTCCGGACACGCACCACCTGCAGCGACGACGATGTGGAAGACGACGAGGCGGACGTTTGCACCGCGGTCAGCTTCTCGAGCAACTGACGGATCGCCCGCAGCTCGCTGAGGATCGCCTCGTTCTGGGCGGCGAGCGTGGCGTGTGACGGCTCGGCGTCGTGTGTCTGTGCAAGAACCACGGCCGGTGCACAGACCGATACGACGGCAATCGCTGCGGCCACGAATCTCTTCATCTCACCTCACCGTAATCGGTCAAAGACCTCATAGTGTATGCGCGGAACAAGCGTGCCCAGCGGATTCACCGGGTTCGAGAAGTCCTGGGGCTTCGGCCACCTGCCGATCGTGACGCCAAACGTGACGGTCCCGACGGTATTCGCGCCGATGAAGCTCTCGTTCAGATCCAGCTGCGCCATGCCGACGAGCCACGGCATCAGCTGGCGTGACACCCGAACCGCCGCGCCACCAGTGGTGCCAGCGCCCGGCGTGTAACGGTGCAGGAACGCGGCGTTCGCATCGAGCCACCAGACGCCCGGCACGAGCGCGAACTGCACGGTGCCGCCAAGCGCGTCGACCGTGTGCGCGACGCGCTCGGTGACGACGATCGGCAGCCCCAGCCCGGGCGGCGTCTCGCTCGATCCGACGATATCCGTCTCCTTCAAGCCCTTCGCGCCAAACAGGCCGAAGCGAATCGATGGGAGCAGCCCGTCGATGCTCGCCGTCACGTCGCTGAGCGTTCCGGGAAAGACCTCCGCACGCAGGTTGGCGTCCTTGAAGCTTCCGCCGACGCTCACCTGCCAGACGCCGCGCCGGTACAGCAGGGCGGTATCGATCTGCCCTTCCTGCCGCCCGGGGTAGAACATGTACTCCCCCTGGACCTGCACGCCGAACCTGCGATTCGGGCCGAACGAGCCGAGGAATCGGCCGGCGGTGTTCACCGTGTAGTTCCCCGTGCGGCCGGTGCCGAACGTCGGCCCAATCGCGCCGTCGATCGCGGTAAATAACGGCGGGCTGCACACGTAAGACGCCGGCGCCGATCCGTTCACGGCAATCACCTTCGGCGACGTGGGATCGTTCGTCGCGACCGTGATGGTCGCCGTCTTGGCGCCCGCGGTCGTCGGCTGGAACCTCACCGGCAGCTCAATGTTGGCGCCGGGCGCCACCTTGAGCGGGAACGTCAGCACCTGCGGCACCTGGAAGTCGCCGGACGACGACGTAATCGCGGTGATGAGCAGCGGACACGTGCCCTGATTGTCAATCGTGACGGAGAGATCGCGAAACGCGTTCGGCATGGGACAGAACTCGCCGAAGTTGCCCGTGTCCGCGACCACCGCGACCGCCGTGGCCTGACCGACACTTGCCGTCGCCGTCACCGTCAGGGCGGGGAAGTTCGGGTCGTTGCTGTTGATCGTCAGGTCCGTGGAGCGCGTGCCCGGCGCCGTTGGGGTGAACGCCACCTCGAACGGAAAACAGAAGTCGTGGCTGATCGTCGCGGGGAATCCTGCCGACGGTGCCACGACAGCGAACTCCGAATTCGAGGACGTGATTCCGCTGACGACGAGATCGCCTGCGCTCGTGTTGCAGACGTTCAGGGTGGCGAGCTGCTTGTCTCCCACGCACGCCGGAGTGAACACCGGCGCCGAGGGCACCTGGATCTCCGGCATGTCCACCTTCTTGAAGGTCAACCGCCACGCCCCGCGGCCGCGAGTCCCGACGAACAGGTTGATGTCGCCGCCGGGCGGATCGTGATCGAAGTGCGCGTAGTACGGGCGCGGAATGTGCGGAGTGCCCGAGGTACCCGGCGAGAAGGGATCAGTCACGAGCTGCCAGCGAGTGCCGCCGTTGGTGCTCATGAACACGCCCGAGTCAGCGCCTCCCGCGACGACGATGTCCGGATCGGACGGATCGATGGCCACGATCGTGGGCTGCGGATATCCGTTGAAGACCATGCCCGCGCCGTTCACGACGAGCGTTGGTCCGGACTGGTTCTGATACTGGAACACGCCGGATCCGGTCATCATCGCGTCCAGCGCCGGCAGAGCGCTCCACGTCGTCCCGCCGTTCAGCGTCATGAGCATGCGCGGTCCGCCCGCTCCGCCAACCTGCGACGCGATGAGCCGCTGCGGATTGCCGTGATCGACCGCGAACACGCCGAATCCTCCCCCGCCGGCTGGCGCGGGCACCTGCTGCCATGTTCCACCGGCTGCCGTCCCTTGATACCGCCATAACGTGGCCGCGCGATCCGCATCGCATCCGCCGCTCTTCACGAAGAACGTCGGCGTCGTCCCGGGCTTCGACACCTGCACGCCACACGCGCCGGCCGGAGAATTGCTCGCCCCGAGCTGCGTCCACACGATCGACGCGGCGCCGATGTTCTGTGTGACGAACACTCCGGTCGTCGTCGCGATGACGTACTGGTCAGCGGCAAACGTCAGGATGCCCTCGAGGTGCTCGAACGAGCGCATGTTCCCTGGTGGGTACGTGTTGATCTGGGGAGGCCCCGACGTGGTGAGACCCGGCGCACTGTTGAAGAGCAGCGTCGCACGGCCTGGCGAAAAGCAGCAGACCGTCGTGAGCCCGCGCGTGCCGTCGCCGGCAGAATCGAAGCCGTCGCAGCACGTCTGACTGTTCCACGTCACGGACGGCGCGCCGGCGTTCGTCGTGCCGAACGTCCCGTTGTCCTGGTTGCCGAGGTACAGATCCTCAGGCTGTGCGCCGGCGCGCGGAGCCCCTGACATCGTGAAATTCCACAAGCCGTGCGGCGTGACGGTCGGCTGCGCCCAGGTGGGCGTGTGGCAACCGGGGCTCGTGGTCGTGGTGTTCCTGAACACGCCGCCATCCGACGAAAAAAAGCGCGGGCACGCGTTCGACGTCACACCTGTCGCGAACGCGATGTCGCCCGAGTCGTCGTGCGCACCGGCCGTGCGGGTGAACGGACCCGCCCAGGAGCCCGATGCATTGCAGCGCTGGGCGCCGCCTGTCGTCGCGGGCGACGGCGTCGTGCACGTGCCACGATGGAGGCGGACATCGCCGAACCAGAGATCGTAGCTCGCCCCGCCTCGTTTGTTGGTCGCGACGAACGGAATGCGGCCCTGCGGCGACGGATTCGCATAGGTTCCGGGCCATGTCTGGCCGCCATCGTCGCTCTCGAAGATGGACGTGCCGACGACGGCGAAGAGCACGTACGATTCGTCAGGCGACACGGCGAGCGAGCACCGTCCTGTCGGCAGGGGCGACGTGGTCGCCGTCGTCCACGTGGTGCCGCCGTCGGTCGATCGGAGATGGCCGTCGGCACCGCAGACGTCGATGATCCCGCCGTGGTGCACGATCACGTCGCGAATGTCGTTCGCCGCATCCGTGGGCGTTGGATCGACGAACGTCCAGGTCGCGCCAGCGTCGTTGCTGATCGCGAGACCGCAATTGGTGCCGACGAGGACGTGGTTCGCGTTCGCAGGATCGATGGCGATCCGGAACGCCGCAGGCTCGGATCGACGGGTGGCCGTCGCGCAGAAGTTGAGCGGTGGCGTGGCGCTTGCCGGATGCGTCCACGTCGTCCCCGCGTCGGTGCTGACGTTGATGCCGGAGCGGCTGTTGACGCGGCCATCATAGAAGGATGTCGCGTACACGCGATTCGAGTTCGTCGGATCCACCTTGACGTCCGACGTCACGGTCGGGACGTGACCATCGAGGTGCGTCCACGTGACACCGTTGTCGGTGCTCCTGAAGATGCCGCCCCATTCGCTGGCGGCGTAGACGCGCGCGGGTGTGCTCGCATCGACACCAAGACGATTCACCCGCCCGCCCGACGCCGCGTCCGCATCGGAAATGGTCGAGCGATCGGGACTGATGTCGGTGACGGTCACTGTGAGCTGCGCATAGGCCGCATCCGCGACGACGACCCAGCACGCCAGAACACCGACACCCGTTGCAAGGCGGCTCATCGCGGGCCACCCGCGGTTTTCGCGATGTCGGCCGGACACACGGGCGCCTCGCAGGTGATCGGCGCGGAGACGATTCGACCCGCTGCCGTCTCGATCGCCACGCGCCAGGTGTAGTTGACGCCCGGTTCGAGGTTCTCGATCACCGCGCTCATCTGATCCCCCGAAGCTCCCGCTTCAGTCGGGGGCGATTCGATGGAGATCACCTGAATCTGGAACGCGCGCAGGCGCGCCTGCGCAGGTTGAGCAATCTGTGGCGCGATCGCCCGCGCAGGTGTGGCTGCGCCTATCGGGAACGCCACCAGCAGGCCTTTATCGAAGCCGTTCTTGTAGACGGTGGCCTCGAGCGTCTGCCGTGCGCCCGCGAGAGTCGCGATCCGATTCGCGTCGAGAGCGGCTCTCGAGAGGCTCCAGCGGATCCGCGCGTTGCTGGTCCGCAGCTTCGTCGTACTGCAGAACACCTCGCACGTGACCGTGAGACCTGTCTCGATGCGTGGCGTCTGCTGTGCGGGCGTTTGCCGTTCGCCGCGTGCCTCGATGCCCACATACAGGGCAACGACAGCGAGGAGCGTGACAGAACCCAGTCGCCAAAACGTCAACAGCATGCTGGCTCCTCGTTCAATTGGGAATGAGCACGTACCTTCGCACAGGCCTGCACGCCGATCAACGACGGGAAAGTGCTTTTTGAACACACGCGGCGAGGGTAGGACCTACCCATTTGATGAGCTGCGAGCGCCCCCTATAATCAGCGGCGTGAGCGTTTCAGAACACCGCCGCACCGCGCCGCAGGAGGTGCGTTGCCTCGTGCTCACGATTAGCGACACGCGAACGGTCGAGTCCGACGCGAGCGGACGCGCGATCGCGGAGCTGCTCGAAGGCGCCGGGCACATTGTCGCCGGACGCCAGATCGTCCGCGACGAACCTGCTGAGGTCTCAACAGCGATCGACGCGCTCGCGGGAACGGTCGATGTGATTGTGACGACGGGCGGCACGGGTATCACGTCGCGCGACAGCACGTACGAAGCGATCCAGGGGCTGCTCGAGAAGCGCCTCGACGGCTTCGGCGAGCTGTTCCGTATGCTGAGCTACGAGGAAATCGGCAGCGCCGCGATGCTCACGCGCGCTGCGGCAGGCATCATGCGCGGCACGGCCATCTTCATGCTGCCCGGATCGGAACACGCCGCGCGTCTCGGCATGACGAAGCTGATCCTGCCGGAGATCGGGCACGTCGTCAGGGAGCTGCGGCGTTAAGCCTGGCGGGCCTTTCAGGCCCGCGTTCATCAAGACGACGCCGTGCCCGGCAGGAGTCCCTCTATCGGGACCGTGTGCGCGCCGCTCTCGTCGCAGTACGCGTATCGGATCGCGCGTCCGTTCGCCTGCCCCGCATAGCCGCGTTCGCCATCGTCCTCTCCGTACATCCCCACACCGGCGTGTTCGCCGCGCGCGTTGAGCACGTAGAAGACGAGCCCGAAGTTCGGATCGCCGTTCGGCTTCTGCAGCCGCTTTTCGATCGTGTTCGCCTTCACGCGTTTGAGCGCGGCCATCCCCGCGTCCTTCGGGTGCGCGCCGCGCCGAAGCTCCTCGACGATGAAGAAGGAGCACAGGTTGAAGAGATTGGCTTCGCCGCGCCCCGTCGACCCCGCGGCCCCTACGGCGTTGTCGACATACAAGCCCGCACCGAGAATCGGCGAATCCCCGACGCGGCCGGGAATCTTGAACGCCAGTCCGCTGGTGGTGGTCACGCCGCAGATCTCCCCGCGCGCGTTGATCGCGTCGCAGTTGATCGTCCCGTGGATCGGGCCCGGCGCGAGCACGCCATCGGCGCGCATCTGCCGGATGACTCCCTCCTCTGCGACACGGCGGTCTTCCGGCTTGAGGTAATGAAGCGGATCGGTGCGGCGCTTCCATTCGAGCCACGCCCTGCGCGAGTAGTCGGTGTTCAGATCGTCCTCGATCGTGAAGCCCACGTTGCGCGCGAAATCCTGAGCGCCCTTGCCGACAATCAGGTGATGATCCGTGCTGCTCGCCACCGTCTGCGCGACGCGCGACGGCGTGCGCACACCCTCCAGCGCGGCCACGCCGCCCGCCCACTTCTTCGGACCGTGCATGCAGCACGAATCGAGCTGAACGATGCCGTTCGCGTTCGGCAGGCCGCCATACCCGACGCTGGGCTCCGTGGGATCGAGCTCGACGATGTTCACCCCGGCGATGATTGCGTCGAGCACGTCCTTGCCGGCGGTGATCATCTCGAACGCCGTCTCGACGCCCGTTTTCGACCCGCCGTTCTTGAAAAAGTTGCCGTTTGCCGCGGAGATGACGACCGGTTTGACGCCGCTCGTTCGAACGGCGGGTGCCTGGCCGAATGCGGTCGAGGCGACCGCGCCGCTGACGCCGGCCGCGACGCTCGTCCGCACGAACTCCCGTCTGTTGATGCGTTTCGCCATTTGGTGTCGGATGATAATTGGAGACGGCTCCTCATGACAACGATGCGGCCCATCCGTCACACGATCCCGCTTCAGGAAGCACTTGCGCTCGTGCTACAGGCCGCGCGGCCGATCGAACGCACCGAACGGGTGCCGCTGCCCGAGGCATCGGGTCGCGTCAGTGCGGGTGCGGTCGTTGCCGCGATCGATGTCCCTCCGTTCGATCGCGCCGCGATGGACGGCTACGCCGTGCGCGCCGAGGACACCTTCGGCGCAAGCCGCGACGATCCCCGCGTGCTCCGCTCGATTGCGAAAGTCTTCACCGGCGAATCATCGTCCTTGGCCGTCGGGGCCGGTGAGTGCATCGAGATCGCAACGGGTGCGCCGCTTCCCGCGGGAGCCGACGCCGTGGTGATGGTCGAAGAGACCGATCGCGCGGACGGCAGTGACGAGGTGCGCATCTTCACGCCCGTGTATCCGCGGCAGCACGTCGGCCTTCGCGGTGCCGACATGGCTGCGGGCCACACGGTACTGCAGCCGGGCGAGGTGCTGAACCCGAGCCGGATCGGCGCGCTCGCCGCAATCGGGACGCGACACGTCGACGTCTACGCGCGGCCGTCCGTCGCGATCGTCTCCACCGGGAACGAAGTCGCGGAGCCGGGGACGCCGCTCCGTCCGGGGCAGATCTACGACATCAATCGGTACACCCTGTCGTCAATCGTCGGCGCGCACGGCGGCGACGCGGCGCCCGCATCGACGGTGTCCGATGATCTCGCCAGCCTCGACGCCGCGCTCGACAGCGCCCTCGCACGCGACATTCTGGTGTTCTCCGGCGGCAGCTCGGTTGGCGAACGGGACCTCATCCTCGACGTGCTCATGACCCGCGGCGAGGTGTTGTTTCACGGCGTGGCGGTCAAGCCTGGCAAGCCCACCACGTTCGCGATCGTGCAGGGAAAGCCGGTGCTCGGCATGCCGGGTTATCCGACGTCGTGTCTCTCCAACGCCTACATCCTGCTCGTCCCGATGCTGCGGAAGATTGCACGGCTCACCGAGTTCCAGCCACATACGCGTCGTCTGCCGCTCGCCAAGCGCATCGTCTCCACGACAGGACGTCATCAGTTCTACACCGTGCGGATCGCGGACGACACCGCTGTGCCCGCATTCAAAGCGTCCGGCGACATCACGAGCATGTCGCTGGCCGACGGCTACATCGAAATTCCCGCGGCCGTCGACATCGTCGAAGCGGGCGAGATGGTCGTCGTCAATCTGTTCTGATGCACGCGTCGCCGCTTTCCCACGCGCCGGACTTCGCGCTGCCGGATCAAAAGGGGCGGACGCGGACGCTGCAGGAGCTCCTGGCGCCCGGTCCGCTGCTGCTCGCGTTCCATCGCGGCACCTGGTGACCGAACTGCCGCCACCAGTTTGGTGAGCTGTCGGCGCACGCGGCGGATTACAGAAACGAAGGCGCGCACGTGGTGGGCGTCGTCGCGCAGCGGCCGGAGGCCGTTCGACGATTCATCGAGGAGACCGGGCTCGCATTCGACGTGTTGATCGACGAACGCCGCGACGTGCTGCGCGCGTACGGCGTCTGGCACCGCATCGGCCTCGACGCCTGGAACATCGCTCGTCCGGCCCTGTTCCTGATCGACCCCGATCGAACCATCCGTTATGCGAGGATTGGGGATGCCCAGAGTGAATTTCCGGCGCACGACGAGATCCTGCGGGCGGTCCGGATGAAAGGCTGACGGCGATTCGCGTTTTGCCGCGGGACGCTGCATAATTGTCGCGACCCCAACAACAGCGGCAGCCTTCAGGAGTCCGCGCATGCAGCGACGGCCGTACCACGTGCTCGTGGCGGAGGATCACGGACCGAAACGGCAGGAAATCGTGTCCGTCCTGCGCCGCCGCGAATACTCCGTGGTCGCCTCTTCCTCGCCTACGGAAGTCGCCGAAACACTGCGGCGATGGCCGGTGGACCTCCTCATCACGGGCAGCCGGCTCGGGTCCTGGTACGGCCTGCAGATCATCCTGACCAGCCGCGCGTCACAGCCCGATCTCGCCGCGATCATTGTCAGTGACGGCGACGCGCAGCAGCTCGATGCGGGACGGCATCACGTCGCCGTCGCCGATCGGCCGCTCATTCCCGAAGCTTTTCTCGCGCTCGTCGCCGAGCGGCTGGCGGCAATCAACCGCCGGCAGCGATGGCCGCGCAAGCCGGTCACGTCCTATGTCGGCGTCTCGGTCGCCGGCCTCCCTGCTCGGCTGGTGGACGTGAGCTACGGCGGATGCCGTCTGCAAGTCGGCAGCGTTCAAGAGGTGCTCCCGCCGACGCTGCTGATGTCCTTTCCGGAGCCGCCCATCGAGGTGAGCGCGGAGCTGATCTGGTCGGCCCTGACCGCCGACGGCGCATCGTGCGTCGCCGGCGTCTCGGTTTCTGGTGATCTCGAGTGGGAGCCAATCTGGCGGGATTTTGTCGATCAGATCCACTGAGCCGCTGGACTGAAGTCCCGCGCTACGACGAGCGTCTTCGTAGCGCGAACCTTTAGTTGCGCGACTATATCGTTGCGCGACTATTTGAAGCGCTTGTTCACCGCATCCCAGTTGACGACGTTCCACCATGCATTGACGTAGTCCGGCCGGCGGTTCTGATATTTCAGATAGTACGCGTGCTCCCAGACATCGATTCCGAGCACCGGCTTCTTGCCTTCCATAAGAGGACTGTCCTGGTTCGCGGTGCTCTCGATCGTCAGCTTGCCGCCGGCATCGATGAGCCACGCCCAGCCGCTGCCGAAGCGCTTCGCCGCCGCGTCCGCGAACTGCGTCTTGAACGTGTCGAAGCTGCCGAACGATGACTTGATCGCATCGGCGATCGCGCCACTCGGCGCGCCACCCTTGCCCGGACCCATGATCTCCCAGAACATCGTGTGGTTCACGTGGCCGCCGCCGTTGTTGCGGACGGCCGTCCTGATGTCCTCAGGGACGGTGTTGATGCCGCGAATCAGATCCTCGACGCTCTTGTTCTGAAGCTCCGGATGCTTCTCGAGGGCGGCGTTGAGGTTGTTCACGTACGCTCCGTGATGCGTGTCGTGGTGGATCCGCATCGTCTGTTCGTCGATGTGCGGCTCGAGAGCGTTGTAGTCGTACGGGAGGGGTGGAACTGAATGCGCCATCTACGTCTCCTTCACGAAAGTGTCACGCGCTACCGGATCTCGAGCATGCGATCGAGCGCGAGCTTCGCCCAGCGCTTCGTCTCGTCCGGCACGATGATCTGATTGTGAATCGTTCCTTCGAGGAGCCCTTCGAGTACCCAGAGCAGGTGGTTCGGCGAGACCCGGAACATCGTCGAGCACAGACAACCAAACGGATCGAGCGTGACGACCGTCCTGTGCGGGGCCAGCTCGTGTGCCAGTCGATTGACCAGGTGAATCTCCGTTGCGACCGCCCACACGGATCCGGGCGGGCTGTTCCGAAGCGTCTGGATGATGAACTCGGTGGACCCGCTCAGATCGGCCGCCTGCACGACGTCGAACGTGCACTCCGGATGCGCGATCACCTTGCCGTCCGGATACTTCTTCCGAAACGCGTCAATCTGCGCAACGGTGAAGCGTGTGTGAACCGAACAATGTCCCTTCCACAGAATGAGCTTCGCCTGTCTCGCCTGTTCAGCCGTGAGGCCTCCCCACAGCTCATGCGGATCCCAGACGACCATCCGATCGAGCGGCACGCCCAGCTTGTACGCCGTGTTGCGTCCGAGATGCTGATCCGGAAGCATGAGGAGGCGTTCGCCGCGCGTCCACGCCCACTGCATGACCGCTGCCGCGTTCGTCGACGTGCAGACGATGCCGCCGTGCTCGCCGCAGAACGCCTTGATCGCCGCGGACGAATTGATGTACGTGACGGGCACAATCGAGTCGACGCCCATCTCCGTGAGCTCCCGGCACGCGATCTCGAGCTGTTCGCCTTCGGCCATATCCGCCATGGAGCAGCCGGCCGCAAGATCCGGAAGGATGACCTTCTGGTTGGCGCCGCGCAGGATGTCTGCGCTTTCCGCCATGAAATGGACGCCGCAGAACACGATGAACTCGGCTGCGCCGCGGCTCGCCGCCGCGCGCGCGAGCTTCAGTGAATCGCCGGTGAAGTCCGCGAACTTGATGACCTCGTCGCGCTGGTAGTGGTGCCCGAGGATGACGAGCCGCCCGTCGAGCTCGCCCTTCGCCGCCGCAATCCGCTCGTCCATTTCATCGTCGGACAGACGCAGATACCGCTCGGGAAGCGGCTGCCGCTCGCCGATGCTTTGCTTCTCGACGTCTGTAAGCAGATGGATATCCATACGCTCGGATGGTCAACTAGCAATTGTACTACCGGGTTCGGTGAGACGGTGTCTCGGGCGCGGAGAGCGCGTTGGGGGCCCGGCGACGCGAAGCCCCGGTCTAGACTGCGCAGGCGTCGGCTTCTGGACCGGTGATTACGTTGTACAGCGTATCGCGCTCGACCGGCTCCCGTCCGGCCGTCCGGATCAGCCGGCGGATGTCTGTGGTGGACATCGCTTCGGGCGTGCGCGACCCGGCCATGTGGTAGATGCGCTCTTCCTGCACGGTGCCGTCCAGGTCGTCGGCGCCAAACCACAGCGCGAGCTGCGCGGTCTCCACGCCGGTGGCAATCCAGAACGCCTTGATGTGTGGAATGTTGTCCAGCATCAGCCGAGAGACCGCGTGGACGCGGAGGGTCTCGACCGCGCTCGGCGCCGGGAGCTTGCGCATCTGATTGTTGTCGGGATGAAACGCAAGCGGGATGAACGCCTGGAGCCCGCCCGTCTCGTCCTGGAGCGCGCGCGCCCGGAGCATGTGATCGACGCGTTCTTCCGGCGTCTCGATGTGCCCGTACAGCATGGTCACGTTCGAGCGCATACCGAGCCGATGCGCGGTGCGGTGGATCTCGAGATAGCGCTCGGCTCCGCACTTGTCCGCGCAGATCTTCTTTCGCACGCGTTCCGCGAAGATCTCCGCTCCTCCGCCCGGGAGTGAGTCCAGGCCAGCGTCCTGCAGCTCCCGAAGGATCTGCTCGTCCGTGCGGCCGTACAGATCCGCGAAGAACGCAATCTCGACGGCCGTGAAGCATTTCAAATGAATGTCGGGCCGGATCCGTTTGAACCCGCGCAGCAGCTCCGTGTAGTAGTCGAACGG
Source organism: Vicinamibacteria bacterium (assembly GCA_025937075.1). The sequence goes on from JAICSD010000003.1 coordinate 19,045, forward strand.
CAGGTCGGGATGGAGACCGTTCACGACGTGGATTTCGGTGAGGGGCTGACCGGCGCGCCGGCGCAGCTTGTCCCAGGCCTGCTCGAGCGACATGGTGTACGAGCCGGGATCCTGAGGCTGCAACCGTGCGAACGAGCAGAACAGGCAATTGGCCACGCACACGTTCGTGGCCTCGAGGCGGATGTTGAAGTTGTAGTAGGTGCGCGCGCCGTGGCGGCGTTCACGCTCGCGGTTTGCGAGCCAGCCGAGCGCCAGCGTATCGGGGCACGCGAACAGCCGAACGCCCTCGTCGAACGACAGCCGTTCGCGCTTGTCCAGCTTCTCCGCGATATCCGCGAGCCCTGCGGCATGGACCCTGCTCAGCACGTCTTTCGATGTTACTACGAGTGATATGATTGCAGATTGCCGGGCGGTCAAGCGAAGTGGGTGCGAAGCCCACGCGGTGCCGCCACTGTAAGCGGGGAGCATCATCTCCATGCCGGCTCGATGCCGGCGCCACTGTCCCGCCGACGCTCGCGCAGCGAGCGAAGGCGGATGGGAAGGTGGGGTTGATCGCGACGATCCGCGAGCCAGGATACCTGGCTGCCCGGGCCCATTACTTCTGCCTCGGCGCGAGAGCACGCCGAAAGGAGGCCCGGTGCCGCGTTTTTCTGTCACGCGTTTTCTCCCTCTCATCCTTCTCATCGCCGCGGCGCGCGCCGACGCGGCAGCCGTGATCGGACGCGTGGTCGATCCCGCTGAGCGTCCGGTACCCGGCGCGTCCGTTCTGATCGTGTGCGCATCCACTGTTTCTGCCGTTGCGATCACGGATCGTGACGGCAGGTTCAGGACACCCGACGTCGAGGGACGCTGCGAGCTGCGCGTGGCCCTGCAGGGGTTCGCCGCCGCGCCACTCGCGCTGGATCTCGATCACGGCCACGAGGTCCACGACGCCGGCGTCGTCCGTCTGGAGGTGAGCGCCGTTTCCGAATCGCTCGTCGTCTCGGCTGCGAATGTGGATGTGCCGCTGTCGCAGGCGTCCGCGGCGGTGACCGTGATCACCGGAGATGAGCTTCGCGCGCGACAGATCACGACGGTCGCCGATGCGCTCCGGATCGTGCCGGGTCTCACCGTCGTCCGCGCCGGCAGCGCAGGGGCGGTGACGAGCGTGTTTCCACGCGGTGGCGAGTCGGACTATTCGCTCGTGCTGATCGATGGCATCCAGGCGAACGCGTTCGGCGGAGGCTTCGATTTCTCTCACCTGCCCGTCGAGAACATCGATCGCATCGAGGTGGTACGCGGGCCGCAAAGCGCGCTGTTCGGATCGAACGCGATCGGGTCGGTCGTCCGCATCATCACGCGTGACGCCGGGCCCATCCGCGGCAACGCCGCTCTCGACGCCGGAAGCTTCGGAACGCGGCGTGCGTCCGCGGAGTCATCGGGTACGGCGGGCCGATGGTTCTGGGGCGCTGGCACCGAATGGCTCACCAGCGATGGCTGGAACGGTCAGCCGTCGCCGTCGGGCGAGATCGTCGACAACGACGATTACACGCGAACCGAAGCCGGAGCCGCGGGCGGCTGGCGCGACGACCGCGGCGCCACGCTGCACGGAGAGGTGCGGTTCGAGCGCGACGACCGCGGGTTTCCCGGCCCGTTCGGATCGAATCCCGTTGGGGCGTATGAAGGGATCGATCTCGTGTCGCGCGGCGTCGACGATCGCTGGCTCGCGTCCGTTTCAGGCGCGATCCCGTCCGGACGCCGCGTGCGGACGCAAGCACAGGCGACGTGGAACACGATTGGCGGTGATTTCACGAGCCCGTTCGGACCATCGGAATCGGGCTCCAGGCGAGCGGCGATCCGCGCGCAGACGGACGTCCGCGTGCGCGAAGGCCTCGACGTCTCGGCTGGAATCGAAATTCAGCGCGAGCGCGCGACCAGCACGTTCATCACGGACGACTCCCTCTCGCCCATTCCCGTCGATCGGAGCGCCGCCGGGTATTTCGGCGAGCTGCGCTGGAGCGCGCGCGCTCGGCTGTTCGTCACGAGCGGCGTGCGGGTGGACGACATCAGGCGCGACGCGCTTGCCGGCTTCAGCGATCCATTCAGCCCCCGTCCCGACTTCCCCAGCGATCGCGTCGTCTCGACGAACCCGCGTCTGGCCGCGGCATGGCTGGCGCGCCCTGGAACCGCATCGTCGACGAAGCTGCGCGCGGCGGCCGGCACCGGCATACGCCCGCCGGACGGATTCGAGATCGCGTTCACCGACAATCCGTCGCTGAAGCCCGAGCGCAGCCGCAGCATCGAAGCGGGCGTCGATCAGACGATGTTCTCCTCGCACGCGCTCGTGCAGGCGACCATCTTCGACAATCATTTCGACGATCTGATCATCGCGGTCGGTCCATTCCGCGAGTCGAGCCGCTACCGGACGGACAACATTTCCAATGCGCTCGCGCGAGGTCTCGAGCTGGCGTCCGTGCTCCGCGGCCGCGCCGCCGGATTCGATGTCCAATCGCAGATCGCCTACACGTTCATGCATACGGAGATCCTCGCGGTCGACGGCTCGCGGCTAGCGCCGGCACCGTTCACGCCGGGCGATCCGCTGCTGCGCCGTCCGCGGCACCAGTGGTCGGCGGACGTCTCCGCGGTACGCGGACGCTTGACCGCGTGGGTACGCGGCGGCGGCCGCGGACGCGTGCTCGACGTGGAGCCGACGCTGGGGACGTTCGGCGGCCTGTTTACTGCGCCCGGGTACGCCGTCTGGAACGCCGGCGGTGCATGGAAGCTGGCGAAAGGCGTCGAGCTGTTTGCTCGCGTGGAGAACCTGTTCGATCGCGGCTACGAGGAGGCGTTCGGGTTCCCGGCACTCGGCCGCGGCGCGTTCGCTGGCATCCGGGTCGCCGGCAGCCGCTAGCCGCCCAAACGGGGTCCAGCCGCTAGCCGCCCAAACGGGGTCTGACCCCGGTCCCTGGCACTCCGGGGTCAGACCCCACTGGCGGAGTTACACGGCTCTGACCCCGCAGTGGGGCAGTTTTGATCGCAGGAACTGTGTACGTACGCAGAAATGCTCACAGCCACAGACGTCTGGTTCGGATATGGAGCGACGCCGGTCCTGCGCGGCGTCTCGCTGACGGTCCCCTCGGACGGCTTCGTCGGAATCCTCGGCCCGAACGGCGCGGGCAAGACGACGCTGCTCAGGATGCTCGCGGGTGTCAGGCGCCCGCAGCGCGGCCGGATCGAGCTCGACGGCGTTCCGCTCGCGCAGCATTCGCGCACGGCGCTCGCGCAGCGCATGGCCGTCGTGCCGCAAGAGACGCAGCTCGCTTTCGACTACTCCGTGGCGGAAATCGCGCTGATGGGCCGGTATCCGCATCTCGGCGCCTTCGAGATCGAAGGCCCGGCGGATCTCTCGATCGTCGACAACGCGCTTCGGTCGACGGGTACGGCGCATCTGCGCGACCGGCCCTTCAGGAGTCTCAGCGGAGGAGAAAAGCAGCGCGTGATCATCGCGTCGGCGCTGGCGCAAATCTTCCATCGCAGGCCGGATGACTTCCGCCTGAAGGCGGAAGCTACAGGAGAGGACGCGGCGGAAGGCATCCTCCTGCTCGATGAGCCGACCGCCTCGCTGGATCTCGCGTATCAATTGGAAGTCTCCGCGCTGCTGCAGTCGCTGCACGCGCGCGAGCGGATTGCGGTGATCCTCTCCACGCACGACCTCAACCTGGCCGCCCAATTGTGCCGGACGGTGATCCTCCTTCGCGACGGTGCCGTCGTCGCCGCCGGCGCAACGCGAGACATCCTCACGGCACCGCACATCCGCGGGCTGTACGGCGTCGACGCGGACGTGCTCGACCACCCATCGGGCCGCCGTATCATCGTGCCGCTGGCGCGCGCGTCCGGGGGATCGAGCCTGTGACGCTGCGCGGGCGCCTCGTTCGAACGTTGTTCGTATTCGGCGCGTTCGCGATCGGCGCGATGGTCCTCGCGCCGCTCATCGGCTCGACGCCGATCAGCCTTCGGCGCGTATTCAACCCGTCGGTGCCGTTCAGGGACAACACGGACGCGCAGATTTTTTTCGTGGCGCGGCTGCCGCGGACGCTGGCGGGTGCGTGCGTGGGCGCGAGCCTCGCAGCGTCCGGCGTCGTCTTTCAAGGGCTGCTCCGCAATCCTTTGGCGACGCCGTTCACGCTCGGCGTCTCCGCCGGCGCGGCACTCGGCGCCATGCTCGCCATCACCTTCGACTGGTCGCTGGCCGCCGCCGGTGTCTCAGCGGTGCCGCTTGCCTCCTTCGTCGGCTCGTTTACGGCGGTCGCAATCGTGTACGCCCTCTCGCGGGCAAGGCACAGGGGCCTGTCCACGAACGTGCTGCTCCTCGCCGGCGTGACGCTCAACGCGTTCTTCTCCGCGCTGATCCTCTTCGTCCAGTACTTCGCGGACTACACCGACACGTACCGGACGCTTCGCTGGCTGATGGGAGATCTGGACGTCAGCAGCTACGGACCACTCCTCGCGGCTGCGCCGCTCCTGGTGATTTCATTCGTCGTCTTCGCATGGCTCGCGCGCCCGCTGAATCTGCTGTCGATTGGCGACGACAGCGCGGAATCGCGCGGCCTGAACGTCGCGGCCGCACAGCGGGCCGCGTTTCTCAGCGCCTCGCTCGCGACGGGGGCGGCGGTCTCGGTAGGAGGGCCCATCGGGTTCGTCGGCATCATCGTGCCGCATCTCGTCCGCCTGATGGTCGGCCCGGATCACCGTCTGGTGTTGCCGGCAGCGGCGCTGTTCGGCGCGGCCTTTCTCGTCGGCTGCGACGTGCTCTCGCGAACGCTCGTCGCGCCGGTCACGGTCCCGGTCGGCGTCATCGATACGATCATCGGAGGTCCCTTCTTCATATGGCTGCTCATAAGAAGGCGCTGAGCCTCGCGTGCATCGCGCTGCTCGCGATCGCGCACAGCGTCGTGGAGACACAGGCTGTTCCGCGCAGGATCGTCTCGCTGATTCCCGCCGCGACGGAGATGCTGTTCGCGTTCGGCGGCGGTTCGCAGGTGGTGGCCGTGAGCAGCTTCGATACGTACCCGCCGGAGGCGAAGAAACTGCCGAGCGTTGGCGCGTTGCTCGACCCCGACGTCGAGAGGATTCTCGCGTTGAAGCCGGATCTCGTGATCCTCTACGGGAGCCAGACGGATCTGCGGCAGCAACTGACCCGAGCGGGCATCGCGTACTACTCGTACCGCCATGCGGGTCTCGCGGACATCATGACGACGATTCGTACGCTCGGAACGCGCACTGGCCACGATCGCCAGGCGGCGGAGCTCGCGAGCGGGATCGAGCGCGGGCTGGATGCGATCCGCCATCGCGTCAGCGGGCATGCACGGCCGCGCACGCTCCTCGTGTTCGGACGCGAGCGGCTCTCGTTGCGTGGCATCTACGCCAGCGGAGGCATCGGCTTCCTCGACGACATGCTGCGTGCAGCGGGCGGGGAAAACGTGTTCGCGGACGTCAAGAAAGAAGCCGTCGAAGCCACGACGGAAGTAATCCTGAGCCGCAGGCCGGAGGTGATTCTCGAGATCCGCGCCGCGAACAGCGCGCTTGCCGCCGGTCATGCCGACGCGGAGCGCGCCGTCTGGCGCACGCTGGCGTCCATTCCCGCGGTGCGCAGCGATCGCATCTACTTCCTCAGCGACGATCGCCTGGTGATTCCAGGCCCGCGCGTCGTCGAAGGCACCCGCCTGATTGCGGCGGCCCTGCACCCGGATCTCTTCGAGGCGCGCTAATCGCGCGCTATCTCGGCACGATCTGAATGCCGTTGATCGGCGCGCGCAGTACGATGGGCGTGAGAAGAGTTGATGCCCAAGAAGTTTGCCGGCTCCGCACTATATGGCCTCGCCGCAGCGCTCCTGCTCGCGTTCATCTTCAGCACTGCGTGGGCGTGCGACGACGCGTACATCACGATTCGAACGATCGACAACTGGCGGGCAGGCCATGGGCTGCGCTGGAATATCGATGAGCGCGTACAGGCGTACACGCATCCCCTGTGGCTTCTTGCGGAGGCCGGAGCATGGGGAATCACCGGCGAACCCTACTTTTCATCGATGGCGCTGTCGATCGCGTGTGCAGTCGCGGGCGCGCTTCTGCTGACATCGATCTCGCCGTCGCGCGTCGCCGGGGCCGCCGGACTCTTCGTGCTCGCCGCGTCGACGGCGTTCGTCGACTTCTCCACGTCAGGTCTCGAAACGCCGCTCACGTATCTGCTCCTCGCCGCGTTCCTCGTCTCCTACTGGCAGAAGACAGCGCTGCGGACGCGGATACTCCGGACGTCCGCGTTTGCCGCGCTGCTCGCGGCAAACCGCCTCGATCTCGCCCTCGTCGCCGCGCCTGCGATGGTGGACGTCGCGTGGCAATCCCGCCGCGACGCGAAGCGGTGGCTCCTCCTGGGCCTGATGCCAATCGCCGCGTGGGAGCTGTTCTCGATCGTGTATTACGGCTCTCCCGTTCCGAACACCGCATACGCGAAGCTCGCGACGGGCATTCCCCAACCCGAGCTCACGCATCAGGGACTGCTCTATCTCGCGAACTCGTGGCAGGTCGATCGGCTCACCCTCATGACGATTGCCGCGGCTATCGCAGTCGTCTTGTGGCGCGCGAGACGGGAGACCGCGGTGATTGCCGCCGGCATCGTGCTCACGCTCGCGTACATCGTGCGCGTCGGCGGGGACTTCATGAGCGGCCGGTTCCTCGTACCGCCGCTCGTCGCGGCCGTTGGCGTTCTCCTTCGGCATCCGGCAGGTCGGCGGCTGCGCGGCGTGATCGCTTCAGCCATGTTCGCCGGCGCGGCGCTTTACATGCCGCACGCGATTGCACGGGCGCTGGACCGCGGGCCCTATCCGTCGATCGACGTGCTCATCGGCGAGCACGGCGTCGCGGACGAACGCTTCGTCTACGCGAGAGCGACGTCGCTCGTGGATGCAATCCGCCATCGCACGGCGCCCGATCACGAGTGGGAGCGCGCCGGCCGGCAGACCCGCGCGGCCGGACTCCGTGTGGTCGCGCAGGATTCAGTCGGCTTCTTCGGATACGGCGCCGGACCGGACGTCCACGTCGTCGACACGCTTGCGCTCTGCGATCCGCTGCTGGCGCGCCTGCCGGCGCTGGCGCCATGGCGCATCGGCCACTTCTATCGCGATATTCCGGCGGGATACCTGGAGATGCTCCGCGGCGAGCGGGATCACCTGGAGGATCCAGCGGTCGACGCGTACTACGCGAAGATTCGGCTGGCGACCCGGGGACCGCTGTGGTCCTGGAGCAGGTGGTCGGCCATTGCCGACCTCAATCTGCGCGAGCGAGTGTTCAGACAGACGGGCGGCTAAGCCGCGAACTCGATCGGGACGCGGTGCGGAATGAGGCCCTTCTCGAACGCCTCGGACATCAGGCGCTCGACGCCGCGGCGGCCCCGCTCGCCGTAGCCGAGCGTCAGGTCGTTCACGTACATCCCGACGAATCGATCCGTACGGGCGGCGTCGAGGCCGCGCCCGAACTGCTGCGCGTACTCGACCGCCTCGCGGCGGTGCGACAGCGCATACGCGATGCTGTCGTGCAGCAGTCGCGAGACCATGCCGATCATCTCCGGCCCGAGATCACGCCGGATGATGTTGCCGCCGAGCGGCAGCGGCAGCCCTCCCGTGTGATCCGCCCACCACTCCCCGAGATCGACGACCTTCCGCAGCCCCTCGTCAGCGTAGGTGAGCTGCCCTTCATGAATAAGCAGCCCGGCGTCCGCCTGCCGATCGAGCACGGCCTGCTGAATGCGATCGAACGGCACCACCACGTACTCGAAGTCCGGTTCGTACAAACGCAGCGCCAGGTACGCCGTCGTCAAGGTTCCAGGGATGGCGACCTTGCGCCCCTTCACCACGGCGACGCCGTCCGTCGGGCTCACGACAATCGGCCCGTACCGATCGCCCATGCTCGCGCCGTGCGGCAGCAGCGCGTACTTGTCCGCGAGGTGCGCGAACGCATGGAAGGACACCGCGGTGACTTCGTACTTGCCATCGAACGCCGCGCGGTTCAGCGTCTCGATGTCGGACAGGACCTGATCGACGACGATGCCTCCGGTATCGATCTGGCCGCTCGCCAGACCGTAGAACATGAAGGCATCGTCGGAATCGGGGCTATGAGCGACGGTAATGCGCATCGGGGATCAGAGTTCGGAAGTCGCGAGTCGGAAGTCGGGCACGCCGATCGTCAGGCACCGATCTGATGACGGGCGCGCAGCGCGCCGATGACGGTGGCGAGGCGATCGATCGCGTAGTCGATGTCGTCGGCTGTCGTCCGCCGGCCGAGGCCGAATCGGATCGATGCGCCCGCATTCGGTCCGACGGCGCCGATGGCCTGGAGAACGTGTGACGGCTTCTGGCTTCCTGAACTGCAGGCGGACCCTGTAGAGACCGCAAGATCGCCAATCGCCATCAGCAGGGCCTCGCCTTCGACCCCTTCGAAGCTGACGTGCAGGTTGTGCGGCAGGCGGCGTTCGAGGGTTCCGTTGACGCGGACGCCGTCGATCTTCGCGGACAGTCCCGTCAGCAGGCGATCCCGCAACGACGCAAGCCGCGCGCTCTCATCGCGCATCTCGAGCCGGCAAATCTCGGCGGCGCGGCCGAGCCCGACGATGCCGGGCACGTTCAACGTCCCGGACCGCAGGCCGTTTTCCTGACCTCCGCCATCGATCTGCGCAGCCAGCGGCAGCCTCGGCTTCGCCCGGCGGACGTAGAGCGCACCGGAGCCCTTCGGCCCGTACATCTTGTGCGCCGTCAGCGACAACAAGTCGATGTGCATCGCCTGGACGTCGATCGGGATCTTGCCCGCACCCTGCGCGGCATCCGTGTGCAGCAGCGCGCCGTGGTCGTGCGCCAGCGCGCCGATCTCACCGAGCGGCTGCAGCGTGCCAATCTCGTTGTTGGCAGCCATCACGGACACGAGGATCGTCGACGCCGTGATCGCCCTCTGCAGCTCGTCGAGATCCACGAGACCGTCCGGGCGGACGCCAAGGACGGTCACGTCGAACCCGCGCGCCCCGAGGCACCGGCAGCTGTCGAGCACCGACTTGTGCTCGGTCGCAACGGTGACGATGTGCGCGCCCTTCTCGCGGAGGCACTCGGCCGCGCTCTTCAGCGCGAGGTTGTTCGATTCGCTCGCGCCACTCGTGAACGTGATCTCCTGTGCGCTCGCGTTGATGAGCGCCGCCACACGGCTGCGCGCCGTGTCGATGGCCTTCGCGGCATCCCAACCCCACGCGTGCTGCTTGCTATGCGGGTTCCCGAACTGTTCGCTGAAGTACGGGAGCATCTCCTCGAGCACGCGAGGATCGACCGGCGTCGTCGCGTGATAGTCGAGATAGATGGGGCGGCGCGCCATTCGCGTCTACTGCCGCCGTGCGTGGCTGGAGGCCGCGCGCGAGCTGCTGCGCGTCAGCGGCAACGGCATCACCGCTTCATCGACAGGCGTGTCGGCGGCAATCTCCGCAAGCGTACACGTCGCGAGAGCGGCGACGATGCGGTCCTTGATGCGCCAGAGCGGATCGCGGATGTTGCACTTCGCGAACTGGCCGCACTGATCGTCCTCGGACGAGCACGCCGTGACCGTCAGCGGCCCGTCAATCGCCTGAATGACGTCTGCGACCGAGATCGCCGTCGTCGGCTTCGAGAGCGTGTAGCCGCCGCGCGTGCCCTGATGGGAGATGAGCAGGCCACGCTGGACGAGCCGCTGAAGGACCTTCGCCATCAGCTCGATCGGGATGTCGTACTGCTCGGCGATCTCGCGCGCGCTGATCGAGCCGGTGTCCGACTTCAGCGCGAGGTGCTTCATCGCCATCAGCGCGTAATCCGCCTTTTTCGAAAGTCGCAGCATGGTAGTTCACCAGAGACCGAGTTGCAGCTTGGCGACGTCCGACATCCTATCTTTGGTCCACCCAGGTTCCCAGACCACATCGACCCTCGCGTCGGTGACGCCCGGAACGGCGCGCACCACATCCCCAACCTGCGACGGCAGTACTTGCGCCGCGGGGCAGCCAGGCGCGGTCAGCGTCATCTTGATGGCCGCGATGCCATCGGCGGTGACGAAGACGTCGTAGATCAATCCGAGCTCCCAGATGTCGACGGGGATCTCGGGGTCGTACACGGCCTTGATCGCGCGTTGAATCTCGTCGCGGAGCGCATCCGTCTTCGCCGGGTCGGGGACGAGCGCATCGGTCTCCTGCGTGGCATCAGGCGGCGGGGGTGCGTCCGGCGGAATCAAGGGTAGAGGTCTCATTTCCTATTCAGTACTCACCGAGACCTGACGATTCATCGCGGCCTTGAGTGTGTGCCAGGCCAGCGATGCGCATTTCACACGAACCGGAAACTCCCGGACGCCGGCGAGCACGGATAACTTGCCGAGATCCTCGACCTGCTGCTCCGGGGGAGTCGTGACCATGCGCTGAAAACGATCGACGAGGGACCGCGCGTCGGCCGTCGACCGGCCTTTCACGGCATCCGTCATCAACGACGCGGACGCCTTCGAGATCGCGCAGCCGGATCCTTCGAATGCCGCCTCCCGGATGACCCCGCAGTCAATCTTCAAATAGAGCGTCAGGCGATCGCCGCACAACGGATTGTACCCCTCCGCCCTGTGGCTGGCGTCCTGCAGCACATGAAAGTTCCTGGGCCGGCGGTTATGGTCGAGGATGACTTCCTGATACAGGTCGTTCAGATCGGCGCTCACCCGAACACCTCGCGAACGCGCGTGAGCGCGCGCCCGAGCGCTTCCAGCTCCTCGACGGTGTTGTACATGGCCAGCGACGCGCGGGCCGTTGCCGGAATGCCGAACCGATCCATGACGGGCTGCGCGCAGTGATGGCCGGTCCGTATGGCGATCCCCTCACGGTCCACGATCGTGCCGATGTCGTGCGGGTGCACGCCGTCCATGACGAACGAGAGAATGCTCGACTTCTCGGGCGCCGTGCCGATGATGCGAAGCCCGGGAACGTCTTCCAGGATCTGCGTCCCGTACGCGAGCAGCGCGCGCTCGTGCCGGGCCGCGTGTTCGAGCCCGACGCACTCGAGATAATCGAGCGCGGCGTGCA
>JAICSD010000199.1 GCA_025937075.1 Vicinamibacteria bacterium
CGGACGGTCGAGACGACGCCGACGATCGTGCGCCAGGGTCCTGCCTGCGCGTCGGTGCCGGTATACGTCCGGAAGCGGCGCCCGATCGCGCTCGAAGCGCCGAAGTACTTCCGCGCAAAGGCGGCGTTGACAATGGCCACGGGCTGGCGGTCGTCGCTGTCGTCTTCCCCGAACGTCCGCCCTTCGAGCAGCTTCTGTCCGGTGACGTTGAAATAGCCGCCCGTCACCTGTTCGAAGTTCGCCGCCTGCCGATCCTTCTTGTCGCGATACACGCGCCCGTCGACCTCGATCGGCACGTTTCCAGAGAACACCATCCGGAACCGGTTCGTCAGCGCCGCCGCTTCGAATTCCGGCGCCGACGCGAATTCGCGCAGCACGCGGTCATAAAAAGCCTTGCGCGCCTGCGGCGTCGGGTAGCTCCCCTCCATCAGCGCCATGCGCGCCGTGAGCACGCCCGTCGTGTCGTACCCGTAATCGATCGTCTGCTGCTTCGTAATGGATCGAAGCTGCAGCAGCGACCCGACGAGGAGCACGCAGGTGACGACGACCTGAAAGACGACGAGGCCGCGCGACACGAGCGAGACTGCTCGGTTCGTGTTGCCGCGGCCGCCGTCGCGCAGCACTTCGACGGCATTGGCGCGCGACGAGATGATCGCCGGGAGCAGCCCCGAGAGCACCGCAGCGGCAAGCGTGCACGCGACCGTGAACGCCAGGACCGGCCCGTCGACGTCGAACCGGATCCAGGCAGGCGGCGGGTTGTCGAGCGCGTGAACGGCGGCGGAGAGCCAGTCGATGGACACGTACGCGAGCGCGATCCCCAGCACGGCGCCAATCACGGCGACGAGGAGGCTCTCGGTGAGCATCTGCGCGATGAGCCGTGAACGCGATGCGCCCAGCGACGAGCGTACCGCGAGTTCCTTGGCTCTGAGCGTCGCCCGCGCAAATTGCATGTTCATCACGTTGACGCACGCAATGAGCAGCACGCCCACGCAGAACCCGAGCATCGTCAGCAACGTGCCCCGCAGCGGCGCCGGCGTGAAGGTCTTCAACAGCGGCTCGACCTGCCCGGTGTTGAACTGCTTGTTCGTGTCCGGGTACGCGGCGGCGAACCGCTTCGCAAACGTGGTCGCCTCGGCATTGGCCTGGTCCAGCGACACGCCGGCCTTCAGCAGTCCCAATACCGACGGATTCACGCCCGACGGATCGTTCCGGGGCTTGGGCGGGAATTCGCTGTACAGCGGAATCCAGATCTCTTCGTTGGTCGGAAACGCGAAGCCGCGCGGCATCACGCCAATCACCGTCGCGGCCTTCCCGTTCAGCCGAAACGGCCGGCCGACCACGTCGGCCGCGCCGCCGAAATCGCGCTGCCACATGCCGTAGCCGATGATCGCCACCTTTGCGGCGGTCGACGTATCGTCCGTCGCGACGAAGTTCCGTCCCATCAGCGGCCGCTCGCCGAGCGTGTCCAGAAACCGCTCGGTCACGTAAGCGCCGGTCAACCGCTGCGGCTTGCCGTCGATCGTCACGTTCACCGTGGACCCGTTCAGGTAGGCCGCAAGCGCCTCGAACGATTGCTGATGCGGCAGCAGCTCCTCGAAATCCAGCGAGGAGATCTGCCCGTTCACGCCAAAGAACGTCCGCGTTGTCGGATCGATGAAATTGACGCTGACCAGCCGGTCGGCGGTGGGAAACGAGAAGCCACGGAGCATCACCCCGTTGACGACGCCGAACATGGTCGTGACGCCGGCGATGCCGAGCGCCAGGACGAGGACGGCGAGGGCACAGAAGCTTTTTTCCTTGCGCAGTACGCGAAACCCGATGCGCACATCACGTGTGACGTTTTCGGCGGGCATACGGAGATAGACGGTTGCGCCGCGGTCCTGGTTCGATGGGCGATGGACGATGTTCGATGTTCGATGTTCGATGGACGATGTTCGATGGTCGATGTTCGATGTTCGTGTAGGGCGCCCCTTTACGGGGCGCCAAGGCGCCAAACGACACGACACTTTTTCGACGACTCGCCTACTGGCTGCGCGTCGCCTGGATCGACCCGGTCACGTCTTCTGCGACAGGAGTAGGCCGGCTGAACGGCGCCCTTTTTCCGGTGAGCCGGCGCCATCGGATAGAATCCGCCGCATGCGTGTTCTCCTCCTTTCGCTCCTGGCATGCCCCTTCGCTCTTGCGGTCCTCAGCGCTCAACCCACCACGCCAATCACGATCCGCGCCGGCCACCTGATCGACGGGCGCGGGCACGATCAGCGCGACGTCGTCATCACGGTGACGGGTGACACGATCACGAGCGTCGCGCCGACGCCAGGCGCCGTCACGCACGATTTTTCCCGCCTGACGCTGCTGCCGGGGTTCATCGACACGCACGTGCACATCCTGTGGCACTTCGGTAAGGACGGCCGGTTCGAGAGTCGCGGCGAAACGCTCGACGATCGCGTGAAAGCGGGCGAGGAGAACGCCCGGGTGACCGTCATGAACGGGTTCACCACGGTCCAGAGCGTTGGAGAACCGATGGACCTCGAACTGCGCAAACGCCTGGAGGCCCAGCATCTGCCGGGGCCGCGGATCCTGACGTCCGTGCGCCAGTTGAACGAGTACTCCGGCACGCCGCGGACAGGGCGCGGAGAGCCCGCCACACAGCGTCCGCTCGCCACCGCGGAACAACTGCGCGGCGCGGTGCGCGAAGCCAAGTCGGCGGGCGCGGATTTGATCAAGCTGTTCGCGTCCGCCAGCATCCGCGACGGCGGCAAACAGACGATGACCGACGAACAGCTGAAGGCGGCATGCAGCGAGGCGACGGCGCTCGGCCTGCGCACGCTCGTGCACGCGCACAGCCCCGAGTCGATGCGCGGCGCCATCCTCGGAGGATGCACCCAGGTCGAGCACGGCATCTTCGCCACCGACGATGTGCTCCACCTGATGGCCGAGCACGGCACGTACTTCGACCCGAACATCGGCCTCGTGCTGCAGAACTATCTGCAGAACAAGGACAAGTTCCTCGGCATCGGCAACTACACGGAGGAAGGATTCGCCGCGATGGAGAAGGCGATTCCGACCAACGTCGCGATGTTCAAGAAGGCGCTGCAGGTGCCGAACCTGAAGATCGTGTACGGCACGGACGCCGTCGCTGGCGCGCACGGCCGGAACATCGAAGAGGCCATCGGGCGCGTGCAACTGGGCGGGCAGAAGCCGATGGACGCGATCACGTCGCTGACGTCGTTGTCGGCGGAGTCGCTTCGCCTGCAGGACCAGATTGGCGCGCTCGCGCCGGGCCTGAAGGCCGACATCGTCGCCGTGGACGGCGACCCGCTGACGGACATCACCGCGCTGCGACGGGTGGTGTTCGTGATGCACGACGGCAAGGTGCTTCGCGCTGAGCGATAGCCACTACGCAACGTCACAACTACCAATTACTCGAGGACCACAACCCGAACGGCCATCGAGAACGTGCCCACGCGCTCTTGTGTAGTTGGAGGTTGTGTCGTTGAGTAGTTGATCTACGTCTGGTCGACGAAGTACGGGATCGTGCGCAGCCCCATGGCGGCGCACAGCGCGACGAGTGCGGGAATCGCGAACCACTGATAGACGGGCACGTCGCGCACGTAGACATGGCTGACGAGCAGGCCCTTTTCGATCTGGTCGATCGTCTGTGACGCGGACGTCAGGTCGCGTTCGCTGTCGGCGCTGAAGTAGCGGCCGCCGTTCTGCTTGATCGTCGCCATCAACGCCTGCACGGCGGGCTTTTGCTTCACCTCGCGCTCCAGGTCCACGCCGATCATGTGGACCCGGATATCCGCCTGCTTCGATTCGGCGAGCACGTCGATCGGGTCGCGTCCGCGATTCGTCTCGCCATCGGTGAAGAGCACGACGACCTGATGGTTGTGCGAATCGGCCGTCGCCTGCTTCGCGAGCACGTAATTGGCGAGCGCCAGGCCGTCGCCAATCGCGGTCTGTCCCTCCCCTTCGAGAATCTTGTCGTCGACCATGTCGATGTAGTGCAGCAGGTAATCGTGGTCGAACGTCAGCGGCGCGACGACGTACGCGTTGTCCGAGAACACGACGAGCCCGATGCGATCGTCGTGCCGGTTGCGGACGAACGAGCGGATCGCGCCCTTGACGGCTTCGAGCCGCGTGCGTCCGTGCTTCGCGGACGATTCCGCCTGCGTCGGCGACATCTGGCCGGAGCCCATGACCTCCTGCATGCTCGACGAGAGATCGAGGAGCAGGACGATGTCGAGGCCGCGTGACTGCACTTCGGCCTGCGAATACGGAATGACGGGTTGCATCAGCGCCAGCCCGAGCAGCGCGATCGCGACGGCAAGCGCGAGAAACGGCAGACGGCGCAGGCCGGACGCGCGAAACCGGCTCGCGCGCAGCCATCGCACGGTCGTCGCCGCGGCGTAGCGCGTGTGGACGCGCCATTTCAGCAGCGTGAGCAGGACGATGGCGCCGCCGATCCACCACGCGATCGACGGGTTGAGAAACTTCATCGGGTTCCGACGAACGACCGCGCCTGGTCGATGGCGTCGCGGCAGGCGTCCGCCGCGGGAATGATGTCGGGCGGCGCATAGCGCGCCTGCTCGCAGGCCGCGAGCAGGCGGGCGATGTCGTCCGCGGGAACGCGCAGCTTTCGCCCGTCGAGGCGCGCCGGCACTTCGGCGGGTGTCAGCGACGGACCTGGAACGGCAAAGGCGTCCCGCAGGTGCGCGCGGACGAGCGAGTCGATCCCGTCGTACGCCCGGCGGCGCCCATCCGGAGTAGAAAGGTCCGTCGTCTGCAGCGTCTCCATCGTCAGGCGTTCTTCCTGGCGCATGCGCCGGGCCGAGCGGCCTTCGCGCCGCGGACGCCGGCGGCCGAGCGCCGCCACCGCGATGAATGCCAGCGGCGCGATCGAGACGACGATCAACGCGAGGCCGAACGTGCCGGCGGACGCGTAGGTCTGCGGTCGCGGCTGCGGCGTCACGCCGTCGCGCAACGCTGCCGCATCGGGATCGTTCGCAAGCGTGCTGCGGAAGGCGACCGACACCGCCGGAATCTGGAACTCCCCCGCCGGCGCTTCGTCCTGCAGCCGCTGGCCCGGACGTTTGACGAAATACCGGACCGTGAGCGGCTCGATGTGCAGGTCTGGCGTATCGACGTGATACGTGGTCAGCGTGTACACGATCCGATGCGTGGTGGATTCGTCAGGCGCCGTCGTGGCGATGGCGTTCATGCCGACGACGTCGAGCCCCGACGTTTTCAGCTTTTCTTTCGCGACGTCGTCAGAAAGGATGTCCACGCCTTTCGGGCAGACGATCTCGACCGCGTAGTTCACGCGGTCGGCGACCCAGACGGCCGTCCGATCGATTGACGCGTGGACGACGGGCGCCTGCGTCGACTGCGCGGATGCGGGCGACGAGGCCAGGATCGACAGCGCGAAGCCGGCGGCGAAGCAGGCCTGACGGCCTGCGCGGCGGCGTGTTCCAGTCACGCGATTCTCCTTGCAAACAGCGACAAGACGGGCAGCACGGGGCTGCGGTCCGTCCGAACGAACACATGATCCATGGGGACGCGATAGAACGCCCGGACGAGCGTGTCGCGGCGCTCGCGCGCGGCCGCTTCGTACGCCGCGCGGACCCCCCCGCTCAGTCCGACGGTCACGCGCTTGCCCGTCTCGAGATCCCGAAGCCGGACGTAGCCGGCGCCCGCGGGCAACTGCACTTCCTGCGGATCCTCTGGAACCACGGCAATGAGGTCGTGGCGGGCGCCAAGTTCCGTCAACGCACGGCTCGCAAGGGAATCGTCCTGCAGCATGAAATCGGACACGAAGAACACCATGCTCACGCGTTTGAGCGACCGCAGCAGGTGATCGATTGCGGGCGCCATCGTGGTGCGTTTCGCGCCGGAGGAGAGCGTCCACATCTTTCCAAGCACATCCCAGGCGGCCGCGCGCGTGCGCCGGGGCGGCGTCCAGGCGTGAATGCGATCGCTGTACGCGAGGAATCCGACGTTCACCTGATCGGACAGCGCCGAGAACAGAATCGAGCCCGTGATGAAGGTCAGCGCTTCCTTTTTCGAATAGCCGGGGCCCCCGAGCAGCATGGACCGCGACACGTCCATGGCGACGACGACGTTCAGCTCGCGCTCCGCGTGGGTGTGCCGTACGTAGGGCGAGCCCACGCGCGCCGTCACATTCCAGTCGATCCGCCGCACGTCGTCTCCGGGCCGATACGGCTGGTGCTCGTCGAAGTCGAACCCGGGCCCCCGGAGCGGACTCTGGTACGCGCCGACCCGCTGGTTGCGGATCTTCCGCGCGGTCATCAGCTCGATGTACCGCAGCTCACGCATCACGTGCTCGGGGATCATGGGATCGGGACGGCCGCCAGCAGTTCCTGAAGAATCGTGTCCGATTCGACGCCTTCGGCCTGCGCGCGGACCGTCCGCGCGATGCGGTGCCGCGCCGCGTCGCAGAAGATTTCCTTGACGTCTTCCGGCAGCACCCAGGCCCGCCCGTGAAGGAACGCGGTGACGCGCGCCAGCGCGAGCACGTGCTGATACGAGCGCGGAGAAATCCCGAGCTGCAGCAGCTCCTTCAGGTCGGCCCGCTCGACTTCCGCCGGTTCACGCGTCGCGCGGCCGAGCCGGACGATGTACTCGAGGATCTTGTCGTCGACGAACACGTGCGTGCGGATGAACTCGCGAAGCACGTTGACATCGTCCGGCGTGACCCGGCGGTCGATCGTGGTCTCCGCCATCCGCGACTGCAGCATCGCGACCTCCTCGCCGCCCGACGGATAGCCGACGCGAAGCATCATGGAAAAGCGATCGAGCTGCGCTTCGGGCAGCGTGTAGACGCCTTCCTGCTCGACCGGGTTCTGCGTCGCGAGCACCCAGAACGGATCGTCGAGCGGGAACGTCGTGTCGGCGATCGTCACCTGCCGTTCCTGCATGGCCTCGAGCAGGGCGCTCTGCGTCTTGGGCGTCGCGCGGTTGATTTCGTCGGCCAGCAGGATATTGGTGAAGATCGGGCCCTGCTCGGTTCGAAACGTCGCCGTCTTGGCGTCGTAGATCCGCGTGCCGAGGATGTCGGCCGGCAGCAGGTCCGGCGTGAGCTGCACGCGCTGGAATTTCGCCGAAATCGCCTGCGCGATCGTGGTGGCGGTCAACGTCTTGGCGACGCCCGGAACGCCTTCGAGCAGGAGGTGGCCGCAGCCAGTTCGTGCGCGCCCCTTCGACGCGGAGAACGGAATCGCGGCAAAGAGGGCCGTGAGCATGCGGCGGATGAGCGTCCGCTGCCCGACGATGACTTTTCCGACTTCCTGCTCGAGACCGGCGATGACTTCGCCGGCGCTCTCGACCGTCGCGTTCACAGCAACATCCACAACATCACGCCCGCGGCGGCCGCCGCGCCAAGCGCCTCCGGATAAAGGTCCCGATAATCGGTCGTCGTACGCCAGCCGACGATCTTCCGTTCGCTGAGCGCAATCTCGCTGATGGCTGTCGTCAGCTCCCCGCCGGTGGTCGAGCGCACGTACTCGCCGCCGGTCGCGGCGGCAATCTGCCGCAGCGTGGACTCCTCGAACCGTGTCCGTACGACCCGGCCGTCTTCGTCGCGCAGCGGAGCCTCGCGCCCGTCGGGCTCGCGCACCGGTATCGGCACTTCGTTGTCGGATCCGATCCCGATGCAGTGAATATGGAGGCCCGCCGCGCGGTACTGCGCGACCTGACGCTCGAGATCGGCGCCGTAATCCTCGCCGTCGGAGATGAGCAGGAAGATCTTCCTGGTCTTGCGGTCGTCCTTCGTCGCCACCTCGGTGGCGTTCTTCAGCGCCGCGCCGATGTTGGTTCCGAGCAGCGTCTGCGGATCCTGGTCGACCCAGTCGAGAAAGAAGGCCACCGTGTTCA
>JAICSD010000180.1 GCA_025937075.1 Vicinamibacteria bacterium
GCAGGCACCGGCAAGACCACCGAGCTGATCACGCGGATCCTGCGGGTCCTCGAGACCGGTCGCGCCGCGATGAAGGAGATCGTCGCGGTGACCTTCACCGAGAAGGCGGCCGGCGAGTTGAAGTTGCGGCTCCGCGAGGAACTCGAGCGCGGCCGCGCGAAGGCCGCAGGCACCGAGGTCGCGCGCCGTCTCGAGGACGCGCTGGCGACGCTCGAGGAAGCGCACGTCAACACGATTCACGGCTTCTGCGCGGAGCTGCTCCGCGAGCGGCCCGTCGAGGCGCGCGTCGATCCGCTGTTCCGCGTCCTGACCGAGCCGCAAGCGGAGCGGATGTTCGGTGAGGCGTTCGACGGATGGCTGCAGGCCGAGCTGCAGAATCCGCCCGAAGGGGTGCGGCGCGCGCTGAGGCGCACCATCTGGCAGGGATTCGGTGCGTCGGCACGCGAGGACACGGCGGTGGATCGCCTGCGCCGCGCCGCCTGGGATCTCGCGGCGTGGCGCGACTTCACGGGTGGGTGGACCCGGCGTCCGTTCGACCGCGCGGATCGCATCGCGGCGCTCGTCGCCGGTCTCCGCGATCTCGCGTCGGCGAGCGAAGGGCCGTCGTACGCGAAGGATCCGCTCTATCTCGATACCGCGCCCGCGCGGCACCTCGGGCAGGAAATCGCGCTGCAGCAATCGCTCGACGAAGACCACGCGCGGCGGGGCGAGGGCGGCCGGCCTGACGACCACACTCTCGACGCGTGGGAATCGCGCCTCGTCGATCTTTCGCGTGACCGGACGTTCTCGAAAGCTCGGCACGGGCGCGGTCCCGGATACCGCCCCGGCATCAGCCGCGCCGACCTGATCGCGAGGCTCGACGCGTTTCGCGCAGCACTCGACTTGTTCCGCCTGGATGCGGACGCGGATCTCGCGGCCGCCTTGCAGCCCGAGCTCTCGGGAGCCGTCGAACGTTATCAGGCGCTGAAGACCCGGACGGGGGCGCTCGATTTCCTCGACCTGCTGCTCATCGCGCGCGATCTGGTGAGGAACAACCCCGCCGTCCGGCGGGGCTTTCAGGAGCGGTTCACGCACATCTTCGTCGACGAGTTCCAGGACACGGATCCGCTTCAGGCGGAGCTGCTTCTCCTGCTTGCTGCGCAGGATCCCGAAATCACGAACTGGCGGGACGTGGTTCCCGTCCCCGGCCGCCTGTTCATCGTCGGCGATCCGAAGCAGTCGATCTATCGCTTCAGGCGCGCGGACGTCGCGATCTATCGCGAGGTGTGCGAGCAGTTGATCCGGCACGGCGCCAGGCTCGAGCGCCTGACGACCAGCTTCCGGAGCGTGCCGCAGATCCAGGCGTGCGTGAACGGAGCCTTCGCGTCCGTCATGACCGGCGACGAGGCGACGCTGCAGGCCGATTACGTGCCGCTCTCCCAGAATCGCCGGCCGATTGCCGGACAGCCCGCGATCATCGCGCTTCCCGTCCCGGAGCCGTACGGCTCGCGCAACGTGTCGGCGAGAGAGATCGAGCGCTCGCTGCCGGACGCGGTGGGCGCGTTCGTGGAATGGATCGTCGGATCCAGCACGTGGCTCGTGACGGAGCGCGCGGGTGGAGAGCCCGTGCCGGTTGCCGCCAAGCATGTCTGCCTGCTGTTCCGCCGCTTCCTCAGCTTCGGCGAAGACATCACGCAGCCCTACCTCCGCGCCCTCGAAGCGCGCGGCGTGCGTCACGTCCTCGTCGGCGGCAAGACGTTCCACGAGCGGGAGGAGGTCGAGGCCGTTCGCGCGGCGCTTGCGGCGATCGAATGGCCCGACGACGAGCTGTCGGCGTTCGCGACGCTGCGCGGCGGGCTGTTCGCGATCGGCGACGAGGAGCTCCTGGAATGGAAGATGCGCTTCGGCGGCTTTCATCCGTTCCGCATTCCGGCGGAGTTCAGGAGCGCGCCAGCGGATCCGGCTCTCGACCATCTGAGGCCGATCGCGGTGGCACTGAAGACGATTCAGGATCTGCACACGAGGCGCAACTACGTCCCAATCGCGGAGACGATCGGTCAGCTGCTCGCCGCGACGCGCGCACACGTGGGCCTCGTGCTCCGGAGCGGCGGAGAGCAGGCGCTCGCGAACGTACTGCACGTCGCCGAGCTCGCGCGGCAGTACGAGGCTGAGGGCGGACTCTCGTTTCGGGGCTTCGTCGACGAGCTGCGGTCAGCCGCCGACACGGCCAACGCGGCGGAAGCGCCCATCCTCGAAGAAGGCAGTGATGGCGTTCGCCTCATGACCGTGCACAAGGCGAAAGGCCTCGAGTTCCCGATCGTGATCCTCGCCGACCTGACGTGCAACCTCTCGCGTCCGGATGCCGGGCGCTGGATTGATTCGTCCGCCAACGTCTGCGCGCAGAAGCTCGCCGGCTGGGCGCCCATCGATCTCGTGCTCAACGGTCCGGCGGAAGCGGCGCGCGACAGGGCGGAAGCGCACCGCCTGGCGTATGTTGCAGCCACGCGCGCGCGAGACCTCCTCGTGATTCCCGCCCTGGGTGATGGTCCGTACGAGGGCGGCTGGCTCGAGGCGCTGACGTCCGCGATCTATCCGGCGGAGTCGTCATGCCGAAGCGCCGGGCGCGCACCCGGGTGTCCGGTGTTCACGTCGAAGGATTCGGTGCTTCGGCGGCCCGACGGCGATCCGGCCGGCCGGCACACCGTCGCGCCTGGCCTGCACGATGTGGCCGGCACGCCCGTCGTCTGGTGGGATCCGCACGTGTTGAACCTTGGCGTCCCCTCGTCGTTCGGGCTCCATCGCGACGATCTGATCGTGAAGGACGGCGACATGTTTGCCGTGCAGGAGCGGCTCGAGGATTACGAGCGATGGGGCGCGGATCGTGCGGCCGTGATCGCGCATGCCAGACGACGCATGATCGACGTGCAGACCGCCACGACGTGGGCCGCCGACGCGGCGTCCCGCGGGATCGCCGAAGAAATCGGTGGGGCAGCTGACGTGGAAATTGTCGCGCTGGCCGGCGGGGCTGTCCGTCCGCGCGGCGCGCGCTTCGGCTCGCTCGTCCACGCCGTGCTCGCGACCGTGCCGCTCGATGCCGATGCCGAGCTCGTGCTGCGGACGGCCCGCACGCATGGCCGGCTGCTCGACTCCGGCGCCGACGAAGTTCAGGCCGCCGCAGTGCTCGTCGTCCGCATCCTGGAGCACGATCTCATGAAGCGCGCGAGGGGGTCGGAGAAACTGCGGCGTGAGACGCCCGTCTCCTGGCTCGAGCAGGATGGGACGCTGATCGAGGGCGTCCTCGACCTTGCGTTCGACGAGGATCACACCACGGTCGTGGTGGACTTCAAGACCGACCACGAGCTGGCGGCCGGGGAGGCGCGCTACCGTGCCCAGGTGGCACAGTACGCATCAGCCGTCAGCCGCGCGACCGGACGTCCGGCCAGGGCTGTGCTGTTCCGGGTCTGACTTGACAAGCCCATACCCGCGGTTTACTGTTGCAATCGTGATCCGTTGCGCGTGTCTGACCTGCGTCTGTTGTTGTCCGGGAGCCGAAAGGGCTTTCCCGGCCAGGTCTGACTCCGCGTAAGGAAACGATGTAAGTTACCAGAACGCACACGGAAAAGACCCAGCCCGGCAGGCCCTGAGCCTGCCGGGCTTTTTATTTTTCCAGGGAGATTTTCCGAAGGTGCGTGGAGGCCATGTGCCGCTCTTTCCCGTGTTCCTGAAGCTGGCCGGACGCCGCGTGCTGGTCGTAGGCGGCGGGCCCGTCGCCGCCGGGAAACTGCGCGCGCTGCTGGACGCCGGCGCCGACGTCACGGTCGTGGCGCCCGAAGCGTGCGCCGAGGTG
This sequence comes from Vicinamibacteria bacterium, assembly GCA_025937075.1. The sequence continues at coordinate 3,827 of JAICSD010000180.1, forward strand.
TCAGCGGCGGGCGTCAGGGTGGAACGGCGACGCTTCGTTCCCCAGGACGTCGATGGCGTCGCATTCGTCGTGGCCGCCGCGCCGCCGGACGTCAATCGTGACGTGGCGCGCGCGGCGGAACGCCGCGGCGTTTTCGTGAACGCCGTGGACGATCTGGCGTCGGCGAATGCCTATGCGCCGGCCATCGTGCGGCGCGCCGGCGTGACGCTCGCGATCTCGACCGACGGTGCGGCTCCCGCGCTGGCGGGGCTGGTGAGGGAAGCGCTCGAAGCGGTGTTGCCGGACGATCTGGAACGCTGGATGGAGAGCGCCGCCGAGGCGCGGAAGGATTGGCTCGCGCGGGGCGTCCCGATGCAGGAGCGCCGGCCGCTGCTGCTGAAGGCGCTCAACGAGTTGTACGCGCGGAAAGAGCTCACGAACGTCCGGTCATGAAACAAGGATCAGTCGCGCTCGTCGGCGCCGGGCCCGGTGACCCGGATCTGTTGACGCGCCGTGCGGTTCGCCGTCTGGAGGAAGCGGACGTCGTGTTCTACGACGCGCTCGTCGACCTCGACGCGCTCTCGCTCGCACCGCATGCGCGGCGTGTCTTCGTCGGCAAACGTGCCGGCCGTGCGGCCATGGGGCAGGAGACGATCAGCCGGCTCCTGATCCGCGCCGCGCGCCGCGGGCAGAAAGTCGTCCGCCTGAAGGGAGGCGATCCCTTCGTCTTCGGGCGCGGCGGCGAAGAGGCGCTGGCGCTCGCCGCCGCCGGCATTCCGTTCGAGATCGTTCCTGGCGTGAGCGCGGCCATTGCGGCCGCCGGTCTGGCGCACATTCCGGTCACGCACCGCGGCCTTTCATGCGGGTTCGTCGTCGTCTCGGGACACGCCGAAGACGCGTATCGATCGATTCTCGAGACGCTGGCGCCGCAGTCGGCGACGGTCGTGGTGCTGATGGGGCTCGGCCACGCCGCGGCCATCGCCACGCTGCTCATCGCGCGGGGCTGGAATCCGTTGACGCCCGCGGCCGTCCTGTTCGGCGCGTCGACGTCGCGGTCGGACGTCTGGACGTCCACGTTGGCGGAGCTGAAGCAGGGGCTTGATGCCTCGGACCACACCGATCCGGGGACGATCGTGATTGGTGAGGTCGTGCGTCTCCGCGCGGCGCTCGGCGACGAGCGGGCAGATGTAGGGCACACCTTCAGGTGTGCCGGAGCTCAGGGATAGAGGTTTCCGATGGCTGCCATTGAAGATCGCGACACGCTCGGACGCGCGCGGCTCTCGTTCGCGCACGAGAGCGACATCGACGAGTTCGTCACCATGCTCGATCGCTTCGAGCGCGGGGAGATCGGTCCCGACGAGTGGCGCCGCTTCCGGCTGCTGCGCGGCACGTACGGCCAGCGCCAGACCGCCGACGCGCAGATGCTGCGCGTGAAGATCCCGCAGGGTGTGCTGTCGGGCGCGCAGCTCAACGCGCTCGCGGACGTGGCCGATCGGTACTCGCGAGGATTCGGCCACATCACGACGCGGCAGAACGTGCAGTTTCATTTCGTGCGGCTCCACGACGTGGAGCCGGCCATGCGGATTCTGGCCGACGCGGGCCTCACCACACGCGAGGCCTGCGGCAACTCCGTCCGCAACATCACCGGATGCGCCTACGCCGGCGTCGCCGAGGACGAGGTGTTCGATGTGACGCCGTATGCAGAAGCGCTGACGCGCTATCTGCTTCGGCATCCGCTCAGCTCTTCGCTGCCCCGCAAATTCAAGATCGCCTTCGAAGGCTGCCCCGACGATCACATCCTGACGGCGATCAACGACATCGGCTGGCGCGCGCGCATCCGCACCGTCGATGGACGGACCGAGCGCGGGTTCAAGGTCACCGTCGCGGGCGGCACGTCGACGCTCGCGCGCGCCGGGGAACTGCTGTTCGACTTTCTTCCCGCCGGCGAGATGTTCGCCGTCGCGGAAGCCGTGGTTCGCGTCTTCCATCGGCTTGGCGATTACGAGCACAAGCAGCGTAACCGGATGAAGTTCCTCGTGAAGACGCTCGGGTGGGAGCGCTTCCGCGCCGAGTTCGAGCGCGAATTCGAGGAGGTCCGTGCCGCGGGCATTCCGGCGCTGCCCTTCGATCCCGAGCACCCGCCGGTCGAGGAGGCGCCAGCGAACGCGCGGCAGACGGCGCCCTCCGCCGCTGAAATTGCCGCGCGCGTCAAGGCGTCGGTGCTCGCCGGCCCCGGAATTCATCCGCCGATCGAGCCGCGCACGCAGGTGCACGCCGGAGAGCTCGAGGTCTGGCAGCAGACGAACGTGCGTCCGCAAAAACAGCCCGGCCACGCGATCGTCACGATCACGGCGGTGCTCGGTGATCTGGCCTCGTCGCAGTTTCGGTTGATTGCCGATCTCGCCGCGGCTTACGGCGACGGCATGGTCCGGGTCACGCCGAACCAGAACGTCGTGCTTCGATGGGTGCGCACGTCCGATGTCCGCAGCCTGCACGAGCGCTTGACCGCCGCCGGTCTCGGACGTCCAGGCGCTTCGACGCTCACGGACGTGACGAGCTGCCCGGGCGCAGAATCCTGCCGCCTTGCGGTCACGCAGTCGCGCGGGCTCGGCCGGCTGCTCTCGGAGGGACTTCGCGAACGTTCCGACCTGGCGGCGGCCGCGGCCGCGCTCGACATCAAGATCAGCGGCTGCCCGAACGGGTGCGGGCAGCATCACGTGGCCGGCATCGGATTTCAGGGCAGTCTCCGGAAGATCGGAGGGCGCCCCGCCCCGCATTACTTCGTGATGCTCGGCGGCGGCAGCGATGATGCCGGCACGACCTTCGGCTGGCGCGCAGCGACTATTCCCGCGCGGCGCGGCCTCGAAGCAGTCGAACGTCTCGTCGCGCTGTACCGGTCGCAGCGATCGGGAGAGGAAGCGCCGCTGACGTTCTTCCGCCGCGTGAGTCCGGCGATCGTCAAGTCGACGCTCGCGGATCTCGAGCAGCTGACGCCTGACACGGCTCCGCCCGAGACGTTCATCGATCTGGCGGAGGACCGCGCGTTCGAACCGGAGATCATGGACGGGGAGTGCAGTGCATGACGACCCTCCTCCGCGCCGCCGCTGCCCAGCGCATCGTCGAGCTGATCGGGCACACGCCGCTTCTCAAGTTGAACCGGCTCGTGCCGGAGAATCCCGCCGTCGAGATCTTCGCGAAAGCGGAGTTCCTGAACCCCGGCGGTTCGGTGAAGGATCGCGCGGCCGCGGCTATTCTTCGCGATGCCGCGCGCCAGGGGCGCATCCGCGAGGGCACCGTGATTCTGGACGCGACCTCGGGCAACACGGGGATTGCGTACGCGATGCTGTCGGCCGCATTCGGCTACCGGCTGAAACTGTGCGTGCCCGACAACGTGACGATCGAGCGCAAGCGGATGCTGCGCGCGTACGGCGTCGAGCTCGTGGTCACGGATCCCATGGAAGGCACCGACGGGGCCATTCGCGAAGCGCGGCGCCTCCACGAGTCAGAACCCGAACGGTACTTCTATGCCGATCAGTACAACAATCCCTCGAACTGGCGCGCGCACTACGATACGACGGGCCCCGAGATCCTCGAGCAGACCGACGGCCGCGTGACGCACTTCGTCGCCGGCCTCGGCACGAGCGGTACGTTCGTCGGGATTGGACGCCGTCTGCGTGAGCATTCACGGGACGTGCACCTCGTCTCCGTCCAGCCCGACTCGCCGCTGAACGCGATCGAGGGCCTGAAGCACATGGAGACCGCAATCCGTCCGGGGATTTATGATTCCACGCTGGCCGACGAAGACGTCGGCGTGAGCACCGAGGTCGCGCAGGAACTGACGCGCCGGCTCGCGGCGGAAGAAGGGCTGCTCGTTGGCGTGTCCAGCGGCGCGGCGCTCGCCGCCAGCCTCGATCTCGCCGCCCGCATCCGCGAAGGCGTCATCGTCACGATCTTCCCCGACAGCGGCACGCGCTATCTCTCGGAGCGGTTGTGGGAAGGAGAGCCCACGCGATGAGCGCCGACCCGGCCACCGGAACGTCCAGCGCGCTCACGATCCTGCCGGGCGCGCTGGCCACCATCGAACGCCACGGCGAGGAAGCCTTTCCACACGAGTGCTGCGGCGCGCTCCTCATCGCCGACGGCGTGATCCTCGAAGCGCATCCGCTGGCGAACACGACCGATGGCCCGGCCGCGCGCCGGTTCCTGGTTGGTCCCGACGCGTATCGGCAGGCCGAAGCCTGGGCGCGAAGCCGCGGTGGTACGCTCGGTGGGTTCTACCACTCGCATCCGGATCACCCCGCGCGCCCGTCGCAGCACGATCTGGATCACGCGTGGCCGAATTTCGTGTACGTGATCGTATCCGTGATGGCGGGCACGGCCCGCGACATCACCGGCTGGCGCCTGCGCGATGATCGCTCGGCGTTCGAACAAGGAGACCTGAAGTCATGGCGCACCGAGTCCTGATCCCGACGCCGCTGCGGCCCTACACCGGCCAGCAGGACGTCGTCGAAGCCGAGGGCAAGACCGTCGGCGACGTGCTGACCGCGTTGA
>JAICSD010000429.1 GCA_025937075.1 Vicinamibacteria bacterium
GCGCCGGTCGATCTGCTTGTCGAGGCCGACGAACGCCCCGCCGCAGATGAACAGGATGTTCGTGGTGTCGACCTGGAAGAACTCCTGGTGCGGGTGCTTGCGCCCGCCCTGCGGCGGAACCGAGGCAACCGTGCCTTCCAGGATCTTCAGCAGCGCCTGCTGGACCCCTTCCCCCGATACGTCGCGGGTGATCGACGGGTTTTCGTCCTTGCGGCAGATCTTGTCGACTTCGTCGATGTAGATGATCCCCTGCTGGCACTTCTCGATGTCGCCGCCCGCGGCCTGCAGCAGCTTGAGGATGATGTTCTCGACGTCCTCGCCCACGTACCCCGCTTCGGTCAGCGTCGTCGCATCGACGATCGTGAACGGGACGGAGAGGAGCTTCGCGAGCGTCTGTGCCAGGAGCGTCTTGCCGGTGCCGGTGGGGCCGATCAGCAGGATGTTGGACTTCGTCAGCTCGATCTCGTTGCGGCTGCGCGACTGCTTCTGGATCTCGATGCGCTTGTAGTGGTTGTAGACCGCGACCGCGAGCTTCTTCTTGGTCTGTTCCTGGCCGATCACGTACTCGTCGAGGAACTTCTTGATCTCCTGCGGGACGGGCAGGGAAGAGCGCGCGCCGCCGCGCGCCTCGAAGCGGTTTTCGTCCGCGATGATGTCGTTGCAGACCTCGACGCATTCATCGCAGATGAAGACGGTGGGGCCGGCAATGAGCTTGCGGACGTCGTTCTGATCCTTGTTGCAGAACGAGCAGCGGAGAATCTCGCCTTCGCCGTTTTTTTTCACCATGTGGTTCCCTGCTGGTCTCGGCACTCAACGTGCGGCCGACAGCCCACGGCTTCTAGGCTCGTTTCCGAATGACGTCATCAATAATACCGTATTCCTTCCCCTGCTCCGCGCCCATGATGTAGTCCCGTTCGGTGTCATCCTGGATGCGCTTCAGGGGCTGGCCGGTGTGCTGCACCAGAATCTGGTTCAGCCGTTCCCGGGTGCGCAGCAGCTCGCGCGCATGAATATCGATATCGGTCGTTTGGCCGCCGAGCCCCTGCACCCACGGCTGATGGATGAGGATGCGCGAGTTGGGCAGCGAGTACCGCTTGCCCTTGGCGCCCGCCGCGAGCAGTACGGCCGCGACGGAGGCCGCCTGGCCGATGCAATACGTCGCCACGTCGGGCTTGATGAACTGCATCGTATCGTAGATGGCCATCCCGGCCGTCACGACGCCGCCCGGACTGTTGATGTAGAGCAGGATGTCGCGATCGGGATCTTCTGCCTCGAGGAACAACATCTGCGCGATGACGAGATTCGCGATGTTGTCGTCGATCGGCGTGCCGATGAAGATGATGCTGTCCTTCAGGAGCCGCGAGAAGATGTCGTACGCGCGCTCCCCGCGGTTGGTCTGTTCGACCACCATCGGGATCAATTGAGAGTACGAAGAATGCGCCATGCTGAAACGTTGACAGGGCGTTGCCCCGCCGGTGCCTGTCACCTGCAGGTCCTGCGCCGAAAAATTTGTCTGTGTCAGTGGGGAGTCGGGAAGGCCTGTACTACGTTTGAATAATTGTAGCACGCGTCAGGAGGAAATCAATGGCCCGCTCCCGCCGCAAGCCCGAGTACAACCGCCCGATGCCCCCTTCTTTCTCGAGCCGCGCGCGCACCGCGGCCGGCGTGCGTCCGGTCCGCTCGGCGTAGCGCGCGATCTCCTCGTCGATGTCCCCCTCCGTCACGGCCAGGTTCTCCCGCCGCGCCACCTCGTCGAGCACCAGCGCGCCGCGCACCGCTTCCGCCGCGGCATCGCGCTGGCGTTCCCGGAACTCCTCCCAATTGATGTTCGTGCGCATCGGATCGATCTGCTGATCCATCAGCCGCCGCACGAACTCTTCGACGCGCCGATCGATCTCGCGCTCGAGCAGCGCGTGCGGCACCTCGACCTGCACGCGGTCGGCGAGCTGCTTCAGCAGATCCGCGCGCAGCGCGCGATCCGACTCGTGCTTGGCCTCGTGCTCGAGATCCTCCCGCACGCGCTGCCGCAGCGCGTCGAGCGAATCGTACTCGCCAAGATCCTTCGCGAACTCGTCGTCCAGCGGCGGCACGATGCGCTTGCGAATCGCCTTGATCGTGGCCTCGTAGGTCACGGTCGTTCCCGCCAGCTCCGTGATGCTGTAGTCCTCCGGATACCGGATGTCGAAGGTCTTCGACGCGCCCGTCATCAGCCCCTTCAGCTCGTCGTCGAACCCCGGAGGATTCGCCGGCGCGCCGATGTCCACCGTCACGCCCTCGTGGCGATCGGATTTCTCCTCGTCGCCCTCGCCGTGCGCGCTGCGCACGAGATCCATCAGGACCGAGTCGCCGCGCTCGACGCCGCGATCCTCCACCGGCTCGTAACGCGCGGTTCGATCGCGCAGGCGTCCCAGCGCGTCCTCGACCGCCGCGTCGTCGACGTGGGCGCCCGTGCGCCGAAGCTGGATCGACGTGTACTCGCCCGGATCGATCACCGGCACGGTATCGAACGTGGCCGTGAACTTCAGCGGCTGCCCTTCTTCGACGACCACATCACGGATATCCGGCGTATCGACCGGCTCGACGCCGCGCTCACGCAGCGCCTCGTCGACCGCGCGCGGGATCAGCCCGTGCGCGACGTCGTGCAGGATCTGGTCGCGAAACCGCTGCCGCACGATCTTCGCCGGCACTTTGCCCGGCCGGAAGCCGGGTATGCGCGCGGCCTTGCCGTAGTCGCGTGACACCTTGTCGATTTCCGCGTCCACAATGGTGCTGGGAATCTCGACCACGAGATTCTTGCGCGTATCGCTGACGTCTATGAATTCCGCTTTCATGTACGAGCAAAAGATTCCAGGCCGTCTGACTGTTCTATCGGCCGATCGTCGTCCCTGGATTCACGGAATGACGTAGAAAAGGATGATCGTGGTCCACCTTCGCCCGCCTTCGCGGCTACGCCGCTTCGGCGCGGCAGGCTGGAGCCTACGGCCCGACAGCCTCCCCGCAGCCTGCCGCGACCCAGCTCACGCTGGCATTTCACGGCGTGAGCGAAGTCGGGTGCTTGCACTCCGCAGCTCCCGCACGAATGGAGGGGAGCGAAGGAGTGCGAAAGGGGGGAGTCGAACCCCCAAGGCCTTCCGGCCACCGGATCCTAAGTCCGGCGCGTCTGCCAGTTCCGCCACTTTCGCGCGCGCACAAGCCTCATCGGCGCGAACCGGCGACCAGTGTAGCGTAACACGCACCCGTCGATAGACTCCCGCGGAGTGTAGGGTTGCGAGACGCTCAGCCGTACACGATGCTGCACCGCGGCGCGGATGCTCCTTATATAAATGACGCGCCGGCAGTGCTTTCCGCCCCGGATCTTTGGCCTGCTTCCTGCACGATGCCGCTCGACCGGAGCCCTTCAGGGGTCCGCGCCGATTTCCTGCCCGACATCGGTTGACCTTCCAGGCCCAACCGATGAGGACGCACGACGAGGAGGACTGACCAATGAAGCGAGCGATTGTAGCAGCGTGTCTCTCGGCAGCGTTTGCGGTGGCGCTCACGGCTCAGGCCCCTGCACAGCAGCCGCCAGCCGGGACCAGTGGCAGCACCGCGGGCGTGCAGGACACTACCAAGAGTAGCCAGAGCGGTGCCCGCACTGTGTCGTTGACCGGCTGTCTCAAGGCCGGCGACGCCGCGGGGACCTACGAGCTGACGAACGCCGAAATGTCGGGAGCGGCGGGACACAAAGCGCCGAGCGGCGAAGCAGGCGAGGCAGGCGAGGCTGCGGGCGCGGCCGGCACCGCCGGCGCGAAGGCGGGCGGCATGCGGACCGTCATGCTGAATGCGGCCAGCGACGTGAACCTGGCTCCCCATGTCGGCCACAAGATTGAGGTGACGGGCAGCATGTCGGGCCGCAGCAGCGGGTCGACCGGTACAACCGGCTCGTCC
>JAICSD010000330.1 GCA_025937075.1 Vicinamibacteria bacterium
CAAGCTGAACTACCGCAAGTTCGCATGGTGGAACACGCAGTGGGCGTTCGGCGGCATCCGCGACCCGGCGCAGAAGGACTACTCGCTGACGCCGGCGCACGACGACGGGCGATGGATCTTCTCGGGAGACACCTCGAAGGTCTCGGGTCAGATCAAGGCGATTCCCGATATCCCAACGACGGTGATGGCGTCGGCGCAGGCGGAGCTTGCCGTGCTCCCGAAGGACGCACCGCTTCCCGAGACGAAACCGCTGCTGGACAAGAGCGTGCGCGAGCGCTGGAACGATTACGGCATCGGTCTGCTCCTGCAGGGCGACATCCGAAATGCGGAAGCCACGTTCCTGAAGGTGACGCAGATGGATCCCGGCTACGCGGACGGGTTCGTGAACGTCGGGCGCGCACGCGTGCAGGAAGGCGATATGACCGCCGCGGAAGCGATCCTGCGGAAGGCACTCGAGATCAACCCTGGCCTGTCGAGCGCGCACTTCTTCCTCGCCACGGCGCTCAAGAGCCTCGGACGGTATGACGAGGCCATCGAACATCTCCGCACGGCATCGTCGAAGTACCCGCGCGATCGCGTAGTCCTCAATCAGCTCGGCCGCGTGCTGTTCCTGAAGCGGCAGTTCAAACACGCCATTGACGCATTCACCAGCGTGATTGCGATCGACCCCGAAGATCTCCAGGCGCACTACAATCTGATGCTCTGCTACCAGGGACTGGGCGATGCCGCGTCGGCCGCGCGCGAGCGGACGCTCTACGAGCGCTTCAAGGCAGACGAAGCATCGCAGGCGATCACGGGGCCGTACCGTCAGCTCCACGAAGCAGACAACAACGAACGCCAACAGATCCACGAGCACCGCACGGGGCCGCTCTCAGCGTCCGTCGTGGCTTCCGACAGGCCGCGTGCGACCGGCGCTGCTCGTCAGTGATTCAATCCATGCCAAATCGCGTGACCTCCTTCACCGCGCTCGTCGCATGCCTTGCAGGCGTCGCCGTCGTCGCCGCCCGCGAAAGCGATGGTCGTCCGGTCGTGCCCGGCAACGGCCTGGCCGTGCAGTTCACGGACGTCACCGCCGCGTCCGGCATCGAGTTCCGGCACGACAGCGGCGCGTTCGGCAAGAAATACCTGCCGGAAACGATGGGATCAGGCTGCGCGTTTCTCGATTACGACAACGATGGCTGGCAAGACGTCCTGTTCGTGCAGTCGAAGGACTGGCCCGGCCGCCCGCAGACGCACTCCACGCTCGCGCTGTACCGGAACAATCACAATGGCACGTTCACGGACGTGACGAAAGCCGCGGGGCTCGCGGTCGAGATGTACGGCCTTGGGGTGACCGCTGGCGATTACGACAACGACGGCAACATCGACATCTACGTGACGGCGCTCGGGGACAACCATCTGTTCCGGAATCTCGGCGGCGGCCGGTTCCAGGACGTCACCGCGAAGGCCGGCGTCGCGGACCCGGGCTTCTCGACCAGCGCCCTCTGGTTCGATTACGACCGCGACGGCAAGCTCGATCTGTTCGTCGGCCATTACGTGGAGTGGTCGATCGCGAAGGACCTCTACTGCACGCTGGACGGGAAGTCGAAATCGTACTGCACGCCGGAATCGTACAAGGGCGAGAGTCCCACGCTGTTCCGCAACAAGGGGGACGGCACGTTCGAGAACGTCACGCGCAAGGCGGGCTTGTACGATCCCGCGAGCAAGGTCCTCGGGATCGCGCTCATCGACTACGACAACGACGGCCTTCTCGACATCTTCGCGGCAAACGACACGCAGCCGAACCGGCTCTACCGCAACAAGGGAGACGGGACGTTCACCGACGTCGCCGTCCTCGCGGGTGTCGCGTTCAACGAAGCGGGCGTTGCACGGGCCGGGATGGGCGCCGATGCCGCCGATTACGACGGCTCCGGGCGCCAGAGCCTCGTCATCGGTAACTTCTCGAACGAGATGATGGCGCTGTACTCGAACGAGGGAAACGGGCTGTTCATCGACGAGGCGCCCACGTCGACGATCGGCCGCGCGTCGCTGCTGCGCCTGACCTTCGGCTGCTTCTTCTTCGATTTCGATCTCGACGGTCTCCTGGACATCTTTGCCGCCAACGGGCACGTCGCCGATGATATCGCCACGGTGCAGCCGACGATCACGTACGCGCAGCCGCCGCACCTCTTCAAGAACCTGGGCGCCAAGAAGTTCGACGACGTGACGACGCACGTTGGCGCGGCGTTCGTGAAGCCGATGGTCGGGCGCGGCGCCGCCTACGGCGACTTCGACAACGACGGCGATCTGGATCTTCTCGTCGCGACCAACAACGGACCGTCGCGGCTGCTCCGGAACGACGGCGCGACCAATCATCGGCTGCGCATCGCGCTCACCGGAACGACGTCCAACCGCAACGCGATCGGCACGAAAGTGCGCGTGCTCCGCACTGGCGCTCCAGCCGAGTGGAGCATGGTGAAGACCGGGTCGAGCTACCTGTCGCAAAGCGAACTGCCGCTCACCTTTGGTCTGGGAAGCGCGACCAGGGTGGACGCCATCGAGGTGACCTGGCCGAATGGCCGCAAGGAGCGCCTGCCCGGCGTCGCCGCGGATCAATCCGTCTCGATCGTCGAAGGCAAAGGGATCGTCCGCGCGGCGCCGTTCGCGAGAAAATAGCGCTCGTATGCGCTACCTGCTCATCCTGGCGATTGCGGCGGGGATCTCGGTTTTCCCCGCGCAATCGAAACCCACCCCCGACCTCCGCGAGCGTGCCTATCGAGCCAACAACATCGGGGTCGCGCTGCTGGAACAGTACGAGTACGACGGCGCGGCAAGGTCCTTTCGTGAAGCGCTGCAGCTTGCGCCCGATCTCGCCGCCGCGCACCTGAACCTGGCGATTGCGCTCCTGTATGGCGCGCACCTGCCGGAAGCGGCGGCCGAGGCGAAGGTCGCGCTGGAGCATCTGCCGGAGTCGCCGTCGGCGTCCTTCGTGGCAGGCTTGATCACCAAAGCGGCGAACAATCTGGACGAAGCGGTGCCGGCGTTCCAACGTGTCCTGCAGCTCGATCCCACCGATGCGGGCACGAAGATCCATCTGGGACAGATCTATCTCCAGCAGCGCCGCTACGACGAAGCCCTGAAGCTGTTTCAGGAAGCGCTTCAGGCGGAACCGTACAACGTGACCGCTGCCTACAGCGCCGCGCTCGCCCTCACGCGCGGCGGCAAGTTGGACGAAGGACGCGAGGCGATGAAGCGGTTCGAGACGCTACGCGACAGCCCGTACGGCGTCACCTTCGCGCAGACGTACCTCGCCCAGGGACGCTACGGCGAGGCGATGGCGTCGACGGGTGCGGAAGCCGAGCTCGTCAACCCCGTGACGCCTGACGTGAGCTTCACCGATGCGACGGAGGCATTCCTGCCTGCGTCGGGCGCCGCGCAAGAGGCGGATCGTACGGGCGGCGTGACGCTGGCCGACATCGATGACGACGGCGATCTGGACGTTCTTGCGGCCGGCGCATCGGGCCTGAAGCTGCTACGCAACAACGCCGGCCGCCTGTCGGACGACACAGCGCGCGCCGGACTGGCGGGCGTCGGCCAGGTCACGGGCATTGTCGCCGGCGATTACGACAACGATGGCAAGGCCGACCTGTTCGTGCTGCGCGGCGATGGCGATCGCCTGCTCCATCAGAAGAATGACGGAGCGTTCGAGGACGTCACTGTGGCGGCCGCAATCGCGGCATCGAAGGCGGCGGAAACCGCGGCCGCGTTCGTCGACGTCGATCACGATGGCGATCTCGATATCGTGACGGCCGGCGCGTCAGCCCGGTTGCTGAGGAACAACGGCAACGGGACGTTCACGGACATCACGGCCCAGGCCGGCTTCGACGGCGCTCCGGGCCGCACCTTTGCCATCGTTCCAACGGACTTCGACAACCGGCGCGACATCGACATCCTGCTCGCGGGCGCCGGCCGTGGTGCGTCCCTGTATCGCAACATGCGCGACGGCACGTTTCGCGAATCGGCGGTGGATGTGGGCCTGCCATCGGAAGCCGCGCTGTCCGCGGCAGCCGTGGGCGACGTCAACAAGGACGGCTACACGGATTTCTTTTTCGGCAAGCCAGACGCCGCGGGCGTCCTCGCTCTCAGCGATGGCCACGCGAAGTTTCGCGCGAGCGCCGCGCCCGACGCGACCCGCGGAGCCATCGCCGCGCTGTTCGTCGATTACGACAACGACGGCCTGTCCGATCTGATCACGATGTCGGAGCACGCGTTTCACGTGTTCCGTGCCGTTGGCGCGGATCGGTGGTCGGATATGACCGAGGCGGCACAGGTCGCGAAGCTCGCGCCCGCATCGGGTGCGTCTTTCCAGTCATTCGCCGCAGGGGATCTCGACGGGGATGGCGACACCGATGTCGTCGTGCGCGACACGAGTGGACGGCTGCACGTGTGGCGGAACGACGGAGGCAATCGAAATGCGTCGCTGCGCGTGCGCCTCGCGGCGCGCGTCAGCAACCGCAGCGGCCTCGGTGCGAAGGTCGAACTGCGCGCGGGCAGCCTTCGCGCGATGATGGAAAGGTCGTCCGCCTTTCCGGCCCCCACGCCAGCCGACATCGTCTTCGGCCTGGGTTCGAGAACCGCGGCGGACGTCGTGCGCGTCCTCTGGCCGTCAGGGATCCTTCAGGCAGAGACGGCGCTTCCCGCGCCGAGCGCCGGACGGGCTGAGACTGTGGTCGTGACCGAGCTCGATCGCAAGCCCTCGTCGTGTCCTTATCTCTTCACGTGGAACGGGACGCGGTTCGAGTTCGTCACCGATTTCATGGGCGGCGGCGAGATGGGCGACTGGGTGTCGCCCTCGACCTGGAACACGCCGGATCCCGATGAGTACGTCCGGATCCGAGGGGATCAGCTCGTCCCGCGCAAGGGCCGCTATGAGTTGCGCGTGACGAACGAGCTGGAAGAGACCCTCTTCGTGGATCGGCTGCAGCTCGTGGCGATCGATCATCCGGCCGACGAGGAGGTGTACCCCAACGAGGGGCTGAAACAGACGCCGGCGCCGTTTGCGCTGACCTCGGTGCGCGACGCCCGAAGCGTCGCCGGTGCGACCGACGAGCACGGCCACGACGTGCTCACGTCCGTTTCCGCGCTGGACCGCCGGTACGCGGGAGATTTCGGTCTGCTGCTCGTTCGAGGCTACGCCGAGCCCCACGAGCTGACGCTCGATCTCGGAGATCTGCCGCCGCATCCGGTGCTGCTGCTGACTGGATGGACGGACTACGCGTTTTCCAACGACAACGTCGCGGCGTCTCAGCGATCGCTCGAGATGTCGGCGCCATCGCTCGAAGTGCGCGACCACGCCG
>JAICSD010000338.1 GCA_025937075.1 Vicinamibacteria bacterium
CCGTCGGCACGTACCACAACCCCGTATCCCCCAGGAACGTCGTCGTCGCCCGCCGCGTGTGCTCCTCGTCGGCAGGCGGCGTGCTCTCCGCCGGCGGCTGCGTGCTGCTCGTAGTCTGGGTGGGCGTCGCCGGCGTCTGCGCGGGCGTCTGCGTGGGGGCCTGCGCGAAGGCGGGCGCCGCCAGGACTGCAATCAGGCCAACTGTCGTCGCTAGCGATCTCATGAGACAGACCTCATCTGTTCGATGATACTACCGCGGACTACCGCGGACAACGCGGAAAGCCCACGTCATTTCGCGGCACACCGCGGTGTTCGCGCGATCCGGCGGCTCCTAGTCGGCCGCGAGCTCACGGCGCTTTCCGAAAATCGCCGCGATCACGATGCTGATGACGTACAGCGCAAGCATGGGAACTGCCATGATCAGCTGCGACATCATGTCGGTCCCGGGGCTCACGACGGCGGCAACGATGAAAATGACGAGGACGGCGTACTTGAAGTACCGCATCAGGAACCGCGCAGTCACGACCCCCATCCGCGCGAGGAAGAACACCAGCGTCGGCATCTCGAAGATCAGACCGAAGCCGAGCAGCATTTTCGTGTAGAGCGAGAACGCTTCGTCGATCTTCGGCAGGAACACCATGTAGTTCGTGCTGAAGCTGATGAAGAACTTCCACGTCCACGGAAACGCAATGTAGTGCGCGAACAGACCCCCGAGGACGAAGAACACCGTCGAGAGGAACACGAAGGGGATCGCGAACTTCTTCTCGTGCGTGTAGAGCCCGGGCGCGACGAACTTCCACACCTGCCACAGCACGAGCGGCGACGACAAGAAGATGCCGGCGATCAGGCCGATCTTCAGATACAGCATGAACGGCTCGGCGCCGGCCGTGTAAATCAGCTTGTTCCCCTCCGGCAGCATGTGCTGCATCGGGGCCATGATGAACTCGAAGATGCGGCCGATGAAGATGAATGCGACGGCGCAGCCGCCGACGAGCGAGAAGAGGGAGTAAATCAGCCGCTTCCGCAGCTCGTCGAGATGCTCCAGAAACGACATCTTCGCGCCGGAGTCCTCCTCGGCATCGGAAGAGTCTCCGGGACCGAGACGGCGCGAGGCTTCGTCAGGATCCTGGTCCGAGAGCTCCCGCTGCGCGCCGGAGGCAGGTCCGGGAAAAGGCACGAGCGCCATAGGGCGTCAGATGTTGCTGCTGGAGCGCGGCACGCTGGCCGCGTGGTCGTCCTCGACGGGGGTGGTGGTTGGGGGCGTATGGATCGTCTGCTGCTCGGCGGTCCGCTGCGCGGACCGCTGATCTTCGAGTCTGATTTCCTCGTCGAGCGTGTTCTTCAGCTCGTTGGACGCGCGCTTGAACTCGGCAAGGCTCTTTCCGAGCGACTTGCCCAGCTCCGGCAGCTTGCGCGGCCCGAAGATGATCAGCGCGATGGTGAAGATGATGATCAGCTCGGGAACCCCGACGGAGCCCAACATAACGCAAATCCTTGAAAAGCTGGCAGTTAACGAAGTGTGCGGGTGCACACTTCCGCACCCGCCCATTATAGGAAGCGGTGGGACCGGGGTCAAGCGAGGGGCCGGGGCGAAACAGCCGGATCTCGTTGCGGCACCGGTACTTGTCTGTTACGATTCGGTCATATGCGTACCCGCCGCTTCACGCTCGTGGCGCTCCTCGCCGTGCTGTTGTCAGCGGTCGCCGGCGGCTTCTTCGGCAGCACCGCGCAGGCCACCCAGGACCAGGTCACCCAACAGTACAAGGTGTTCACGTCGGCGCTGGCCGCCATCGATCGCGAGTACGTCGAGGACGTCCCGTCCGACCGCCTCGTGTACGGCGCGATCGACGGGATGCTGAAGACGCTCGATCCGCACTCCAGCTTCTTCGATCCGAAAGCGTACGCGCAGCTTCGCGAACGGCAGGAAGGGCGCTACTACGGTCTCGGCATTTCCATTCAGGTCATCGACGGCGACATCACCGTGATGTCGCTGTTCGAAGGCTCGCCCGCGTACCGCGCCGGCATCCGCCGCGGCGACATCATCGCGCGCATCGAAGGGCCGGATCCGACGACCGGCAAGACCGAGCTGCTCGACACGAAGAACTGGACGAGCGATCAGGCCGTCCGGCGGCTGAAGGGCCCGAAGGGCACGAAGGTGCGGATTGCGATCCGCCGTCCCGGTTACGACAAGCTGATCGAGATGGACGTCGAGCGGGACGAAGTCAACATCACCACCGTGCGCGGCGCGTTCATGCTCGACGCGCAGACCGGCTATATCAAGCTTGGCGATTTCTCGGAGACGTCGGATCGTGAGGTCGGCGACGCGCTCGAGAAGCTCTCCGCGCAGGGCATGAAGCGCCTCGTGTTCGATCTGCGCGACAATCCGGGCGGGCCGCTCGATCAGGCGATCCGAATCGCGAACCGCTTCCTGCCGCGAGGCGATTTGATCGTCTATACCCGCGGGCGGATCGCCAACGCGGATCAGGATTACCGCGGCACCGATACGCCTGACTACACCGGTCCGATGCTGGTGCTGGTCAACCGCAACAGCGCCAGCGCTTCGGAGATCGTCACGGGCTCCCTCCAGGATCACGATCGCGGGCTCGTCGTGGGCGAGACGACGTTCGGCAAGGCGCTCGTGCAGTCGGTGTACACGATCAGCGAGAAGGCGGGGCTCGCGCTGACGACCGGCCGCTATTTCACGCCGAGCGGCCGCATGATTCAGCGCCCGTGGGATGGCGCGTTCGACGAGTACCTGACCTACACGCTGCGTGAGCAGACGGGCGAGCGCGAGCATCCGGCATCGCAGCTCAAATACACCGACGCCGGCCGGAAGGTGTACGGCGGCGGCGGGATCGAGCCGGACAAGTTCTTCGCGGGGCCGGTGCAGGGCTTCAATCCCACGCGCTTTGGCCGGTCGCTGTATGCGCGGTCCGCATTCGCGAACTATGCCGAGCGTTACGCAGCGGAAGGCGATACGCGCATGAGCAGCGCGACGGAGGGACGCAAGCGCCTCGCGCGCGGCTTCGTCGTCACGGACGCGATGGTCGATGATTTCAGGACGTTCCTGCAGAAGGAGAAGATCAAGGTCGACGAAGCGGCGTTCACGAAGGACGCGGACTTCATCAAGGCCATGATCCACTTCGAGATCGACGTCGCGCTGTTCGGCATCGCGGAAGCACAGAAGAACCTGATTGCGAAGGACCCGCAGGCGCAGTTCGCGATGGCGCAGTTCGCGGACGCCGTGAAGCTCACCGAGCTCGCGAAGGTCCGGACGAACGCGAAGGGCGGGAATTGATTTTGGCGGTCGCGCCGAAGCTTTAGCGCAGGCGGAAAGGACCGCCGCACGAACTAGGGCATTCAGCCCCACATTTTGTGGGGTAAGTTTGTCCTTGCCCCTAGGTATAGGGGCTGTTAGACTGACCGCCGTTCGCCGGCCCCAGGGGCCATCCTGCTTCGGGCGGGGTGTGGGCTGCCGGCCATAACGGTCGTTGGCCAGTCACGTCGTACCCAGACAACTGATTCGGTGGAAAGCGAACCCAGCCGCTTCCCGGCCGTGCTCTGCGCACGGACGGGCAGCGGCTTTTTTTTGAGCCATCACACTATGCGCCTGCAGCGTCTCGAGATTGCCGGTTTCAAGAGCTTTCCCGATCGGTCCGAGCTTGCGTTCGACCATGGCGTCACCGCGATCGTTGGGCCCAACGGCTGCGGGAAGAGCAACGTTGTCGATGCGATTACGTGGGTGCTCGGCGAGCAGAGCGCGAAGAGTTTGCGCGGCGATCGCATGGAGGACGTGATCTTCGGCGGCAGCGACGCGCGCAAGCCGACGGCGGCGGCGGAAGTACGGCTGCGGCTGGCGGGGGTTGCGGCGCGTGTGCCTGGGAACGGTGGTACCAGGCCGTCTGCACGCATCGCGATGCCAATGGACGGCGCCGAGATGCGTGGCGGTGAGGCTGTCGCGGTGCTCGAGGAGCCGCCACTCATCGTTCGCGACGTGGAGCTGTCGCGCCGGCTCTATCGATCCGGCGAGAGCGAATACCTGATCGATGGCGAGGTCTGCCGCCTCAAGGACGTGCAGGATCTGCTGATGGACGCCGGCCTCGGCGTCAAGGCCTACGCGGTGATCGAGCAGGGGAAGATCGGGCAGATCCTGAGCGCGCGTCCCACGGATCGTCGGCAACTGATTGAAGAAGCCGCGGGCGTCACGAAGTACAAGAGCCGCCGGCGCGCGGCGGAGCTGAAGCTCGAAGCGGCGCAGCAGAACCTCACGCGCGTCGACGACATCATCTTCGAAGTCGAGAAGCAGCGCGGCACGCTGAAGCGTCAGGCGGCGAAGGCGCGGCGCTACCGGCGCCTCCGTGAAGAGCTGCGCCGCTGGGAGAAGGTGCAGTTCGCGCTGCGCTACCGGCTGCTCGCGCAGGCCATCGATGCTGCGCGCGCGCGGCTCGACGATGCGCGCGGGCGGGAGTCCGCGGCTGCGGCGCGGCTGTCCGAGCTCGAGATGACGCTCGAGCGCCTGCGTCTCGAGCTGACCGACGCGGATTCGCGTGCGACTGCCGTTCGCGAGGCCGCCCACGCACGCGAGCTGTCCATCGGCCGGCTGCAGCAGCAGGTTGCGTTCGACAAGCAGCAGGTGATGGATTTGTCTTCGGCGGCGGCGGCACTCGAGGCAGAGTTGAGCACGCTCGACTCGCGGCGCGAGCCAGCGCGGCTCGAGCTCGAGGCCCGGCGATCCGCGGCCGCGCGTGCAGCCGAGGAGCGCGATGCGGCCGCCGGCACGCTGACGGAACAAGAGGAAGCGTACGCGGCTGCGCACCGGAACATCGAAGGCCTGGAAGGGGACGTCGAAGCCGCGCGGAGCGAGGTGTTCGCGGCTGTCAACGCCGCAACGGCGCTGCGGCATGCGATGGAGCATGCGTCGGCGTCTCGCACGCGGATGGCGGAGCTGCTGGCAAAGCTGGACGTCGAGCGCGCCGACCTGGGCATCGAAGCGCAGCGCGCGGCCGAGGAGCGCACCGCCGCCGAAGACTCGCTGCGCCGGGCGCGCGTCGCGATGGATGACCTCCACGTCTCCCGCGTCGCACGCGAATCGGAGCTGGCTGCCGCGCGGGGAACGCGCGACGCGCTCGCGCGCGACCTGCGATCGAAAGAGCACGACGTCGCCGGCGCGCTGGCCCGCCTCCGATCGCTC
>JAICSD010000348.1 GCA_025937075.1 Vicinamibacteria bacterium
ACCTCGTCCAGCGACATGCCGGTCGTGTCCAGGACGACCGCGTCGGGCGCGATCGCGAGGGGTGATGCCGCGCGGGTGCTGTCGCTTTTGTCGCGCTCCGCGAGCGCGGTCGCCACATCAGCGATGCCGGCCGAGTGGGCGGTGTGCGCGGGGTCCGCGGCGCGGCGGCGCGCGCGCTCCTCGGGCGAGGCATCGAGATAGATTTTGACGTCCGCGTCGGGGAACACGACGGTGCCGATATCCCGTCCTTCCATGACGATCCCGCCGCCTTCCCCGTACTCGCGCTGACGCGCGACAAGGACGCGGCGCACGGCAGGATGCCGCGCGACCGCCGCAGCGGCCTTGTCCATGTCCGGCGTGCGGATGGCCGCGGCGACGTCGTGTCCGTCGATGACGACCCGGCCGTCTTGCAGATCGAAGCGCGCACGCTGCCCCACAGCCGCCACACCAGTTTCGTTGGCGAGATCGATGCCCGCGTTCCGCGCGCGCCACGCCACCGCGCGATACATCGCGCCGGTGTCGACATGACGATAGCCGAGCCGCGCCGCGACCGCCCGCGCGACAGTTCCCTTCCCTGCCCCCGACGGCCCGTCGATCGCTACAATCAGCCGCTTCTGCACGCTCGTATTATGGCGCGCCGGACGTAAGACGGGAGGGGCGACGCAGAACGGCGCTGTATGATGCGCTCGATGCTGCGCCAGACGCGCGTTCGGGTTGCGCTGGCCGTCGCCGTGATCCTTGCGGTGTGCGGCGCCACGATCGCGCACTACCGCCGCGGGGCGGCCTTCATCGTCGAAGCCACCGACATGTCCGGCGTGCTCCAGCGTCTGGCCGCGCTGGAGTCGCAGCCGGTCTCGCGTGCACCGGGTGAGCTGAGCCTGCCGTGGCGCGGCGGCGCGCTTCGCGCCTACGCGTACGAACCCGCGCACGTGCGCGGGCGCGGCGTGTTGCTCGTGCCTGGCGTCCACGCGAGCGGCATCGACGAACCGCGTCTGGTCGGATTTGCGCGCGATCTGGCGGCGCAAGGTCACCGCGTCGTCACCGTCGAACTCCCAGACCTCAAGGCGTACTCGATAACGCCGCGGACCACCGATCAGATCGAAGACGCCGCGAAATGGACGATGAGCCGTCCGGAGTATCGCGGCAGCGACGGCCGGATCGGCCTGATGGGGATCAGCTTCGGGGGCGGGCTCGCGGTTGCCGCCGCGGGACGGCCGAGCATCAGCCAGGGGCTCGCGTTCGTGCTGTCGCTGGGCGGTCACGGGGATCTGCCCCGCACGCTGAAATATCTCTGCACCGGCGTCCAGCCTGACGGCGTCCATCGGCCGCCGCACGATTACGGCCTGGCCATCGTGCTGCTCGGTGCCGCGCAGCACGTCGTGCCGAAGCCGGAAGTCGAACCGCTGCGGAACGCGATCCTGTCGTTTCTCGAGGCCTCGCGTCTCGACATGATCGACAAGACGGCCGCCGCGCAGGAGTTCGCACGCGCAAAGCAGCTCGAGGCGCAGCTTCGCGAACCGGCGAAGACGTACATGGATTACGTCAACACGCGCGACGTCGAGAAGCTCGGGCCCGTGCTCGTCCCCTACCTTCCCGAGCTCGGCGGCGATCCCGCGCTCTCGCCGGACCGGTCGACGCCGCCCGCCTGCCCGGTGTTCCTCCTGCACGGATCGGACGACAACGTCGTCCCCGCGATCGAATCGACTCTGCTCGCCGCGACGCTGCGCGGCGAAGGGACCAGCGTGCGGGTGCTGCTCTCTCCGCTCATCACGCATGCGGAGGTCGATCGGAAATCGACAGCGATCGCGCTCTGGCGATTGATTGATTTCTGGAACGCGGTCCTGACCGAATGAACCGGTCGACCAGTTCCCGCGGCAATTTGAGCAGCGTCGTGTGCCGGATGGCCGGAATCGAACGGCACCGCACCGCAACCGGGCAGCGGAGCGATAGACTGCTCTCGTGAACCGAGAAAGACGGCGGTCGGAGAACGGAACACGCAAAGAAGGTACAGGGAGACGATCGTCCGCGAAGACGCCGCGCGCAAAGCGCGAAGCGGAAGACAAGAAACCCGAGCGGCTGCAGAAGCTGCTGTCAATGGCGGGTGTGGCGTCGCGGCGGCTGTCCGAAGATCTGATTCGCCAGGGACGCGTCACCGTGAACGGCGCGGTGGTCACGGAACTCGGAAGCAAAGCGGACCTGGAGCGCGATGACGTCCGCGTCGACGGGCGGCGGGTCCGGCCGCAGCGGCGGAAGCGCTACATCCTGCTGAACAAGCCGCGCGGCTACGTGACGACCCGGCGCGATCCGCAGGGACGACCGACCGTGATGGACCTGCTGAAGAGCGTGCGCGAGTACGTTTACCCCGTGGGTCGGCTCGACTACGACTCGGAAGGCCTGCTCCTGCTCACGAACGACGGCGATCTGGCTGCGCGACTCACGCACCCGCGGCATGAGGTGGAGCGCGTCTATGAGGCGCGCGTCAGAGGCGTGCCCGATTCGCATGCGCTGGATCGACTTGCGCAGGGGGTCGTCATCGACGACCGGCGAACGGCGCCGGCGCGGGTGGAACTGCTGGAAAGCCGCGACGGCCAGGCGATCGTCCATATCGCGCTGCACGAAGGCCGTCAGCGTCAGGTGCGGCACATGTTCGACGCCGTCGGTCACCCCGTGATCAGGTTGCGGCGCGTCCGCATCGGTCCAATCGCCGACGAGAACCTGACGACGGGATATTGGAGAGAGCTGACGCCAGGGGAAATCGCGCGGGTGCGCCGCGCGGCGGGACTCAGCTAACTACCCAATTTCACAACTACCAAGTACGCAAGGAGTTCGTCTTGGGAGTTGTCGCCTTGCGTAGTTGGCAGTTGTGCAGTTGCGTAGTTGATCGGCTTTCACCTATGCGTCGAAAGGCAGCGGCGAGACCATCTCCGCCGGTTCTCCCAATGCGGCAGGCAATTCGAAGCCGAGCGCGTCCGACAGTTCGTCGACCTTGGGCAGGTCCGAAATGTCGTTCAAGCCGAACCGCTCGAGGAATTCGCGCGTCGTTCCATACATGAACGGACGGCCGACGACCGGCTTACGGCCGACGGTCTTTACGAGCTTGCGCTCGATCAACGTCGAGAGCACACCGGTACTGCTGCTCACCCCGCGGATTTCAGCGATTTCCGGCGCGGTCACCGGCTGGCGATACGCGATGACGGCGAGCGTCTCGAGCGCCTGCACCGAAAGCTTCTGCGTCGTCCGTTCGTGGAACAGCTTCCGCACCCATTCGTGCAGCTCCGGGCGGGTCGTGATCTGAAACCCGCCGGCGACTTCGACGATCTGCAAACCGCCGGGACGTTCGTAATCCGCGCGCACGGCTGCCAGCGCGGCATCGACGTCCTCCCGCGGCTCGTCGGCCAGGAGCTTGTACATCTGCTTCGGCGTCAGCGGCTCCGGCGACGCGAAGATCAACGCTTCGATGATCGGCTTCAGGTGGTCTGACATAGTGGCCTCGTACGCGGCGCGCCCGAAGCAGGCCTGAAGGCCTGCGCTACAGATGCTCCTTCGTCCGCTCCGCATGGACCTGCTCCGGGTCGTGCAGCGGGCGAGGAGCATCCGCGGGGCGCGCGCGTTTGTATACGCGGATCGGCGCCAGATTGCCCCCCTGGAATACGCGAATCAACTTCAGTCGAATCATTTCCAGTATCGCGAGGAACGTGACGACGAGGCCGGCCCGCGTCTGGATGTCCGCGAACAAATCCTCGAACCCGCACGCTTCGGTTTCCGACAACCGCGAGAGCAACTGCTCGATGCGATCCTCGATCGGAATCTGCTCCATCGGCAGATAGACTTTCGGGCGCGCTTTTGCACGTTCGACGACCGCCCGGAAGGCCGAGATGAGGCTGAACAGATCGACTTCGATCTCAGGCTCCGGCGGTTCCCCCGCAATCTCCGCGATGGGGCCGTCGGGCCGCGTCCACTGCGCGCTGCGCAGCGTTTCACGCTCGTGGAGCAGTTCCGCGGCCGCCTTGAACTTCTGGTGCTCGAGCAGCCGCCGCACCAGCGCTTCCCGCGGATCTTCTTCGGGGTCTTCCTGCGCCGGGTCGGGCCGCGGCAACAGCATGCGCGACTTGATGTGGATGAGCGTCGCGGCCATCACCAGGAACTCGCCGGCAACGTCGAGATTCAGCTCCTGCATGACGTCGATGTACTCGAGGTACTGCGACGTGATCAGGACGATCGGAATGTCGTAGATGCTGACTTCGTTCTTCTTGATGAGATGCAGCAGGAGGTCGAGCGGGCCTTCGAAATTCTCCAGGCGGACCGGATACGCCTCGAGAATGGACTCAAATTCTTCCGCGCTCGTTCGCATGGCTTCAGGTCCTATTCGTAACGCAGCTTGACGGCCGCCCTGACCCGCTCGAGCGTCACGCACGCGATGCGGCGCGCCTTTTTCGACCCTTCGTGCAGGACGTCCTTCACGTAGTCCGGCCGCGCGAGCACATCGGCGCGGCGGGCTCGAATCGGCTCGAGGTGGGCGTTGAGCGCCTTCGCGAGCTTCGTCTTCACTTCCACGTCGCCGACGCGGCCTTCGCGATAGCGCGTCTTCAAATCCTCGACTTCGGCGTCGTCCGGGTTGAACACGTCGTGGTAGATGAACACCGGATTGCCTTCGACCGTACCCGGGATGTCGGCACGCACCCGCTTCGGATCGGTGTACATCGACCGAACACGCTTCGTCACCGTATCGGCGTCGTCCGAGAGCAGAATCGTATTGCCGAGACTTTTGCTCATCTTTCGATCGCCGTCGAGGCCCGGCAACCGCGACATCTTCGTGAGCAGCGGCTGCGGCTCGACGAGCGTGTCCGGCGCGAAGAAGTTGTTGAATCGGCGCACGGCCTCGCGCGCGAGCTCCAGATGCGCGACCTGGTCGTCGCCCACAGGAACGAACCGGGCGTCGTACATCGCGACGTCTGCCGTCTGCAGGAGCGGGTACCCCAGGAACCCGTACGTCGAGAGATCCTTCTCCTTCAGATTTTCCTGCTGCTCCTTGTACGTCGGCACGCGCTCGAGCCA
>JAICSD010000403.1 GCA_025937075.1 Vicinamibacteria bacterium
CGGGAATGTCGCCGAGCAACGGCAGCGTGATCTTTCCGTCCGGCCGGATCTGCAGATTCTGCGAGAGCTGCGGATCCTTGTAGACCTCGACGCGCAGCTTGTCGCCTGTCGTCAGCCGGTAGTCAGGCGACGTCTGGGCTGACTTCGAGGAGGCCGGCGGAGGCGGGGCAGACTGCTGTGCGGAAGCCGTGCTCAGCAGAATCAGAAGAAACAACGCCGTGCATCGTGCAGTGTTCATTGCGCACCTTTACTGAGCGTTTGACGTGTTGCCGCGCGGCTCGCGGCGAGGAGTCATCGGCCGCGCCGCGGCCGCGTGCCGCAGCGTCTCCGCGTCCGAGCCGTGCGTGGGACAACAGGCCGCTCCGAACTCGATCGCGAGCGGCGCAGGAAATTGATAGTGCTCCAGGCGCGCGAGCAGCCGATCGATCACGCGCATCGAATTCTGCAGATCCGCATCGAGGAGCACCATCGACAGACGCCCCTCGGCGTTGGCGGAGACGAGATCGGTTTCGCGAATCTCCCGCATGATCAGCCGCGCCAGTTCGCGCGCCGCTTCCTGCGGGTCCCGTCCTTCCGCGCGCGGCTCCGCGAGCACGAGCGTGAGGTAGTTCTGCGAGCGCACGGCTCGCTTCAGCTCGTTGTTCAGCACGAAGTCGAACGCTTCGGGCGTGAGCACCCGGAAGTCGTCCCGCAGGAACGGGTCGGCGGTCATCACGACGCTTTGTCCAGCTCCGCTTCCTTGATCTTGTAGAGCAGCGCCTTGTAGCTGATGCCGAGAATCTCGGCCGCTTCGCGGCGGTTCCAGCGCGTCTGCTGCAGTGTTCGCGAGATGAGCTCGCGCTCCGCTTCGCGCGCCGCATGCCTGGCAATGTCCTTGAGCGATCCGCTGATGACCGGCGGCGGCGCGGCGGCGGGCGCGCTCTCCGGCATCGGCGGCGCGGCGGCGCCAGCGACTGCCGGTTCAGGCAATGACGGTGCCGCCGCGGTGTGGCCTTGCAGCGCCGGAATCGGCCCGGTTCGCAGCGCGCGCCCCGCAATCGCTTCGGCGAGCTCAAGCCGGATCGGCGCGTCAGTGCCAAGGATGAGCATCCGCTTGACCAGGTTCTCGAGCTCGCGGACGTTCCCGGGCCATTCGTATTCGGCGAAGAGGCGAAGGGTATCGGTCGCCAGCGCGGGCGCCGGCTTGTTGTAGTGCTCGGAATAACGCCTGAGGAAGTGATCGGTCAGCACCGGGATCTCGTCGCGCCGTTGCCGTAGCGGCGGAAGCGTGATGCAGACAACGTTGAGGCGGAAGAAGAGGTCTTCGCGGAACTGGCCGTCGGACACCGCAGCCTCGAGATCTCGATTCGTCGCGGCGACCACGCGCACGTCGACGCGGACGTCTTGCCGTCCCCCGAGCCGCGCGAACTCGCCGTCCTGCAGCACCTGCAGCAGCTTCGCCTGCAGCGCGGCGGTCATCTCACTGATCTCGTCGAGGAACATCGTCCCGTGATTGGCGAACTCGAACTTGCCGGGCTTGTGCTGAATGGCACCGGTGAAGGCGCCGCGTTCGAAGCCGAACAGCTCCGATTCGAGCAGCTCCGCGGGCAGCGCCGCACAGTTCACCTTCACGAACGTGCGATCGCGCCGTGGTGACGCCGCGTGAAGCGCGCGCGCCACGAGCTCCTTGCCGGTGCCGCTCTCGCCGCGCACGAGAACGGTCACGTCGGTGTCTGCGACGCGCGAAACGAGGTCCCGCACTTCGCGCATCTTCTCTCCCGTGCTCAGAAGCTCGGCGTACGAGCGCTGGTTCGCGACGGACGCGTGGGTCGAGACCGGCTCAGGCGTTGGCAGGCGATCAATGATCAGAAGATCCGGCGTCATTCCTCCGCTCCCCGGCAGCTTTCATCTGCAGATGAGTCGACCGCTGCACGGGTGCCAAGTTCAGCAAGGGGGATGCCACGAGGGAAAAAGTTTGCAGTCCTTGGAGAAACCGCCGGCGTTTCACGCGAAACCGCTGAGGCTGAATGAG
Source organism: Vicinamibacteria bacterium (assembly GCA_025937075.1). Next base: position 2,012 of record JAICSD010000403.1, read on the forward strand.
GAGCGCACGCGCCAAAGGGGTAATCGCGTGCGTACTGTGAGTATCGAGGTATCGTGAGGGTCCGCAGCCGCCGGCCGGCTATCTCAACCGGCAGCTGCAGCGGAGAGACAACGCCTACACGCGGCTGATGCCGCACTCCTTGATCTTGTTCAGCAGCGTCTTGTAGCTCACGCCCAGCATCTGCGCGGCCTTGCGGCGATTCCAGTGCACGTGCCGCAGCGTCTGCTCGATTGCGGCGCGCTCGGCCTTCATTGCAGCAGCCTTGGCGACCGCGGCGAGCGAGCCGCCTCCTGCATCGGCCGCCGTCTCGTCCGATGGTTCCGGTTCCTCAATGGTGTCTGGCGCCTGCGGTGCCGCTGCTGGAGGAGGCGGTGGTGCCGCGTACGGGATTCCGGGCATCGTCGTGCCAACCCCCGCGGGGACGCCGGCACCCACCGCGGCAACGGCCGCAACCAGCGACGCCGGTGGGGCGATCACGCGCTGCATGTTCCGCTCGATCTCGCGGATCACGAGCTGCTCGTCCTGCAGGATCACGACGCGCTTGATCATATTTTCAAGCTCGCGAATGTTGCCGGGCCATTCGTACTGCATGAAGAGCTGCCGAAGCTGATCGGAGATCGGCCGCGCGGGACGGTTGTACTTTCGCGAGTAGCGCGCGACGAAGAAATCGGTGAGCGTTGCGAGCTCGTCGCCCCGCTCGCGAAGCGCGGGGACGACCAGCTCGATGACCTTGAGGCGATAGTACAGATCTTCCCGAAACTCGCCGTCGAACATCATGCGCTCGAGATCGCGGTTGGTTGCTGCGACGATCCGGACGTCCACCTGGATCCGCTTGTTGCTCCCGAGCTTCGTGAACTCGCCGTCCTGCAGGACATGGAGCAGCTTGGCCTGGAGCGCCGGCTTCATCTCGCCGATCTCGTCGAGCATGAGCGTGCCGCCGTCCGCCTGTTCGAACTTGCCGATGCGCGTGGTGGCGGCGCCCGTGAACGCGCCACGCTCGTGGCCGAACAGCTCGCTTTCGAGGAGTTCGGCGGGCAGCGCTGCGCAATTCACCTTGACGAACGGCCGGTTCCGCCGCGTGGACCGCTGATGGATCGCCCGGGAGACGAGCTCCTTGCCGACGCCGCTTTCGCCGCGAATCAAGACCGTGACGTCGCTGTCGGCAACCTGTTCGATGACGGTCGCGATGGCGCGCATCTTTTCGGTGTTGCCCCAGACCGTGCGATCTTCGTCGTCGCTGAGCTGCTGCCTCAGCTCGCTCAACTCAGAGACGAGCCGGTTCTTCTCGATCGCGTTCTTGATCGCCACGTCGAGAGCAATTTCGCCAAGCCCTTCCGGGTCGTCCGGCTTCACCACGTAATCGGCCGCTCCGAGGCGGACGGCTTCGACGATGGTAGACGCCTGGTTGCGGCCGGAGAGCATGATGACCTGCGCCTCGGGCCGCGAGCTCTTGAGCGCCCGCAGGGTCGCCATCCCGTCCAGGCCCGGCATCATCACATCGAGGAGCACGACATCGGGCGCTTCCGTCTGCTTCATGGAAGCGAGCAGCTCGTCACCTCGTGTGTAGCAACGCGCTTCATACCCGCGTAAGGAGAGAAACGTTCTCAAATAGGCGGCAAAGGCCGAATCATCATCGACGATTGCCACGTACGGCTTCTTTCCGGACCGCGTCGGCGCGGAAGTCGCCCGTTGTTCTGCATCATTCGACTGCACAGGAGCTCGAGTGTCCATTCAACTTCACACTGTATTCAAGACTCGTACCTCAACAGCAGCAACACAGACGTCGCTTGCCACATTGGGATAACTGTCTTCCGACGCTCGCGCGCGTGAATCGGTTTCCTTCGATGGATGCGCCATTTTTTACGACTCGTCAATGGCACATGCCTTGTAGCCACGCTGTCGCGGGTGACGGCAGGCACACAGGAGCACGGGAGGAAAATGCGAAGGTTCGCTGCTGGTCTGGTGTTCGCGGGTTCTCTGTCGGTTGCGCTGCCCATGATGGCCGCGGAGCCGGATGCGAGAGATCGAGAGGCGCCTGCGGTGGCCGTTCAGCAGGTTCAGGTTCACCTTCCGCGGTTGCGCGACGAAGCCGCAATGGTTTTGGTGGGCACGGCGCTCATCGCCTTGGGCGCAGCCGTCCGCCGGGCTATCTGAGTATCCTCACGTAACGACAACAGATCAGCTCAGCACCGCCGCGCTGCACACGACATCGTTACGGGTGCGC